>NZ_JBVIQN010000017.1:0-180115 GCF_055577005.1 Streptomyces sp. NPDC033221
CCCCCCCCCCCCCCCCCCCCCCCCCCCCCCCCCACCCCCCCCCCCCCCCCCCCCCACCCCCCCCCCCCCCACCCCCCCCCCCCCCCCCCCCCCCCCCCCCCCCCCCCCCACGGCCTGCTGTTCAGCCTTTCGAGGCGCCGCTGGCCGTACGGATCTTCGCGTCCAGGTAGCGGCGGACCAGCGGGTCGATCAAACCGCCCCAGCGGGCCAGCAGCCGGGTGCCGCCATCCAGATAGATCAACGGCTTTCTCCGGTCCAACGCGCGCAGAACTCCCCGGGCCACGGTGCGGGGTGACAGCGGTTTGCTGGGATTGGGGATCGCTTCGAGTTCCGCAGGGCGCTGGGGTTTCTCCTCGGCCAGCTGCGGAGTGTCCACGTCGGGCGGAAAGACGCCGGACACCTGAATTCCGTGCGGACACAGTTCGTTGCGCAGCGCCTCGGTCAGGCCGCGTACCGCGAACTTGGCCGGTCCGTAAGCCGTGTACCCGTAGACACCGATCAGCGCGGCCGTCGAGGCGACGGTGACGACAGTGCCGCGGCCCCGGTCCACCATGCCCGGCGCCACGGCACGCACGGCCCACAGAGTGCCGAAATAGTCGACCTCCATCATCGTGCGGAACACCTCGTCGGGCATTTCGAGGAAATAGCCCGGCCGGGCCTGGCCGGCCGAGGTCACCAGCACCGCGCAGGGACCGGCCGCCGCTTCCAGTTCCTTGACCGCGGCCGCCAGCTCCGCCGGGTCGGTGACGTCCGCACTGCGCGTGTGCACCCTGGCCCCGGCCTTCCGCAGCGACTCCGCCGCTTCGGACAGCCGCTCTGTGCCGCGCGCCAGCAGGGAGACCACGGCGCCCCGCCCGGCGAACTCCTCGGCCAGCGCGAGACCGATACCGCTGGACCCTCCCGTCACGATGACGTGGTCACCCGGCCGCAGCCAGTCCTTCTTCGACACCACCTTGTCCCCCTCCTTGGCAGTAACAGCGGACAGCCGGAACGGGCCTCGCCCAGTCATTCCTGAGCACGCTTACGGCCGCCACGCGGGCAATTGACCCGACAGGAATTCACGTACCGCTCAAGAGCCGGTGTCGAAAACCACCGGCAGCGCCCTAACGCTTGCTCGCGGCCACCGCGACAATGCCGCCCAGGACACCGAGCACCACACACAACGGCGAGTACAGAACACTGTTCCACCGCTGGAACTCGACGGCCGCTCCGGAGTTCATCAAATATCCGCCCAGACCACGGGCGAGCAGAGCCGTCGTCAGGACATACATGCCCACCAATCGCAGCCAGTCCGGACCGATGCCCGGAATGGACTCATTGACCATGAGAGTGAGCACCGCGCCACCGATCAGCGCCACGCCCACCATCATGGCACTCGGCGCCGACGGCATCACACCGTCGTCACCGCCGCCGATCGTCTTGGTGAACGTCACCGCATCCTTCAACGGCCAGGGCGAGAAAGCCCAGACGAAGTGCAAAACGCCAATTACCGCGAGGACAGAAGCCAGCCCCACAGGGACCACAGTGCGGACCATATCCAGTACCTTCACCTCGGCCGGTGTGCGAACAGCCTCAGTATGACAACTGCACTTTTCCCGCCCGCAGTCAGGGTGCGCCAACGCGCCTACTGACACCGCTCGTTGAACCATCAACCCAAAACCTCGGCGCGGCGACACCCCTCCACCCTCCACATCCTTCGACGAGATCGAGGCAGACGATATGGGAGGTTCCGCTTCCGCTTGGGGGTGACTTTTCCCGAGGAGCGGTACGTAAGGTGTGGGAGTAAGTTACGTCCATTACCCGGCCGTTGGTGCGGTCACTGCTTCGGGAGGGCTCGATGGTTGCGGACCTGGTCAGGATCTGGGCGGCGGGCTGGGCCGTGTCGCGGCGGACTCCCCCGCCGGTCGAGAAGCCCTGGGGCTACTACATCGAGGTGGCCGGCAGCCCCGTCGAAGTGGGGCGCCATGTCCTGCCGGAGGCCGATGAACCGCTGGTCCGCGACGCCGCCGCCGCGGTGACTGCGCCACGGACCTGGATGAAGATGCCCGCGGAACCGGAGGAGATCAAGCCCTGGCTGTCGCCGGGGTGGCAGGTGGCCTGGGAGGACACCGGGCACCTGATGGCTGTTGACCTGGAGCCCACGAACCCGGTCGCACCCGAGGGCTATACCGCGACCGTGGAGACCATCGGCGCCGCCGTCCACGTGCGGGTACGGGACGCGGCGGGCGGGCAGGCCGCCCAGGGACAGATGGCGCTCCTCGGGGAGGCCACGGTGCTGGACCGGATCATCACCGAGGAGGCCCATCGTCGTCGCGGCCTGGGCAACTTCGTCATGCGTACGCTCGCCGACCGCGCCCTGGACCAGGGTGCGGCCCTTGGCGTTCTCGGCGCGACCGACGCCGGACGCGCGCTCTATGAGACGCTGGGCTGGAAGAAGCACGCAACGCTGGCAGAGTTCGTCTACCGGCCCTGAGGCCGGGAACGCCGGCTGCTCGGCGCGCGGGCAGCAAGTCGGCCACGGCGCGGTCGATCTCTGAGACCGGCGGCCAGCAGGGTGCGAATGCTCTGGACCGTGCGCGCGTCCTCTTCGTCATACTCGCGATAACCGCTGGGGCGACGGCGGGGCTTCAGCAGGCCCTGCTCCTCGTAGTAACGCAACAGTCGCTGACTGACCCCGGTCCTGCGGGACAAAGCACCGATGCGCACGTGACTCCCCTCACACAAATGGGAATTGACTCTCACACCGATGCGAAACTCCAACCTGCCCATCATGACAACGCAGCAGTCAACTCTCCCTATCGACACCCCCGTTACAGTCGTCGGTCTGGGTCCCATGGGCACAGCGCTCGCGGAGGCATTTTTAGAGCGGGGGCACCCTGGGTTTTCGACCCGGCCGGTGACGCCCTGGCAGGCCGTCTCCTGGTCAATCTCAATTCCGGTACCCCAAAGGAAGCCCACGCGGCGGCCGGCTGGGCACACGGGCGCGGCCTCGCATACCTGGACGGGGCGATCATGGTGCCGCCGACGCTGGTCGGGCACCCCACAGCCGTCTTCCTGTACAGCGGTTCGCACGAGGTCTTCGCCGAGCACCGGAAGGCGGCGCGGGCCGAGTGAGCCCGGCTGTACCGGCAGTTCCTACGCCGCCGTACCCAGCCGGAAGCGTGCCGCCACCTCGTCCGCGAGGTCGCCGGCCGGGCGGCCGCCGTCCATGGTGATCACCGTGTTGCCGTGGGCGGCGGCCTGGCGGCGTACCTCCGCGTCCCACAGTTCGTCCCGGGCCAGCCGCTTGGCGAGGGTGGATTCCGGTGCCCGGCTGCCCCAGCTGACCAGGGACCGGACCGGGACGTTACGGCGGGCGCGCAGTGCCGCCATGCGGAACTCCGGCGTGGGGAGCAGGAAGACCGCCTGGTCGGGGCGGGTGAGCAGGGGTGCGATCTGGCTCGGCAGGTTGCCGAACCAGTCCACCAGGACGGGCCGGTCGGCGGGCAGCGCGAGCAGGTCCTCGACCTCGAAGGCGAAGGTCTCGGCGACCACGCGCTGTGCGAAGCCGCACGCCTCGTCGGGGCTGCGGCTGTCCCACAGGGAGCCGGGCGGCTCGTCGCGGGCGGCGTGAAAGTGCGGGTGCTGCCGTGGGGTGCAGCGGGGCAGCCAGGTGTGCTGGGCCAGGTCGCCGCGGTAGATCACGGCGCCGTGGCGCCGGGCCAGGATTATCGCCAGCGTACTCTTGCCCGCTCCGGTGCCGCCGGCGATCCACCGCACGTGGGAGAGCCGGCCGGGCGAAGCGGTCGTCATACGGGCAGGAGCGAAGGGTGTCTCCGATGGGGGGCGCCTCATACGGTCCATGGTCCTCGCATCGGCGGTGCGGCTCCAAGGCCGCCTCGTATGGGGAGCATCAGGAGTGGGCAAAGAGTTGGAAGGGACGGCCGAGTCGGTGCGCGCCCCCGCGCGCCGCCGCGCATCGTGTGCGCCCCCGCCGGCCGCGTGCGCCGGTCGGCGCACCGGGTCGTTCGCGCCCAGTACCGGCCTCGGGTCCGTACGGTCCGAACGGTCCGTACGCGTCCGGGCCCGCCCCCCGGGTCAGCGCACCGGGTCGTACGGCGTCAGGTCCAGTCCCGGGTCCCCGCCGGTCGCGAGCAGGGCGGCGGCGCGTCCCGCCCAGGGGCCGATCGTCAGTCCGGTCGGCCCGAGGCCGTCGGCGACGACCAGGCCGTCCAGCCCGGGGACCCGCCCGAGCAGCGGGCGGGCGTCCGGGCCGACGGGGCGGAAGCCGACGCGGGTCTCCAGGTGGGTGGCGCCGGCCAGGCCGGGCGCGACGGCCAGGGCTTCGGTCAGCACCTCGGCCAGGCCGGCGGCGGTCACCCGGTGGTCGAAGCCGGTGCCGGCCTCCCGGGTGGCGCCCGCCACGATCCGCGAGCCGTCGAACGGGACGAGGTAGTGCCCGGTGGCGCGGGGCATGACGACGGGCCAGTGCCCGGTGTCCGCGCCGGGCAGGGACAGGTGGACGATCTGGCCGCGCTGCGGTGCGACCCGTACGGTGACGCCCGCCGGGGCCAGCAGCTCCGGCGCCCAGGCCCCGGCCGCGACGACGACCGCGTCCGCGGCGATGTGCTCGCCGTCCACCTCGATGCCGGTGACGCGGTCCGCCGTACGCCACAGGGCCGCGCGCCCGGTGCGCAGTGCGGCGCCCCGCAGCCGGGCCTGGCGCAGCAGCGCGTCCCGCAGCCGGCCGCCGTCGACGCGGGCACCGGCGGCTATCCGTACGGCCCGGGTGCCGGGCGCGAGCGGCGGGAACAGCGCGCGCGCCTCGGACTCGCCGAGGAGGTCAACCTCGCCGGTGTCCGCGGCGCCGCGCCGCCGTTCGAGCACCCGTCGGCGGATGCGGTGCAGGTCCGCGTCGTCGGCGGCCAGGGTGAGCGCGCCGACGGCCCGGTATCCGACGCCGCGCTCGCCCGCCTCGGCGAGTTCACCGACCAGGCCGGGGTAGTACCGCGCCCCCTCCGCGGCGGCGCGGAACCAGTCCGCGTCGTCCTGCGCGGAGGGCCAGGGGCAGACGATGCCCGCGCCGGCCGCGGTCGCCTCCCCCGGCTGGGCGCGCCCGGCCAGCACCACATCGGCGCCCAGCCCGGCCGCGTGCCAGGCGGTGCTCGCTCCGACGATGCCCGAACCGATGACGGCGACGCGCATCCCGCCCCTCTCCCCTGTGGTCGGTCAGCCCGCGAACTCCGGGATGATCCGCTCGCCGTACGCGTCGATCGTGGCGTCCCTCGCGTCGTGCATGGCGTACAGCGCGAACTGGTCGACGCCCAGCTCCCGCAGCGCGTGCAGCTTTTCGAGCTGTGCCCCGGGCGGCCCGAGCAGGCAGAAGCGGTCCACGATCTCGTCCGGCACGAAGGCGGTGTCGGGGTTGCCCGAGCGGCCGTGGTGGGCGTAGTCGTACCCTTCGCGGGCCTTGATGTACGCGGTGAGCGCCTCGGGCACCATGCCGGAGTGCTCGCCGTAGCGGCTGACCAGGTCGGCGACGTGGTTGCCGACCATGCCGCCGAACCACCGGCACTGTTCGCGGGCGTGCGCGAGGTCGTCGCCCACATAGGCGGGTGCCGCGACGCAGATCTTCACGTCGGACGGGTCGCGGCCGGCCGCCGTCGCGGCGTCCCGGACCGCCTTGACCATCCATTCGGTCAGGAACGGGTCGGCGAGCTGGAGGATGAAGCCGTCCGCCAGTTCGCCGGTCATCTTCAGGGCCTTGGGCCCGTACGCGGCCATCCAGACCGGCAGCCGCCCGTCGCGCACCCACGGGAGGCGCAGCGCGTGGCCGCCCACGTCGGTCTCCCGTCCCTCCGCGAGGTCGCGGATGATGCGGATCGAGTCGCCGAGGCGGGCGAGGGTGTTGGGGGCGCGGCCGGCCACCCGCATCGCCGAGTCGCCGCGCCCGATGCCGCAGACGGTGCGGTTGCCGTACATGTCGTTGAGGGTGGCGAAGGTGGAGGCGGTGACCTCCGGGGTGCGGGTGGAGGGGTTGGTGACCATCGGGCCGACGGTCAGGTGTTCGGTGTGTTCCAGGATGCGGCTGTAGATGACGAACGGCTCCTGCCACAGTACGGAGGAGTCGAAGGTCCAGCCGTAGCGGAAGCCTTGCTGTTCGGCGCGGCGCATCGTGGCGACGACGTCGGATGCGGGCGGGTCGGTCTGCAGGACGACTCCGAAGTCCATCTCGGCCTCCTCAGTTCAGGTACTGGCAGGTGCCGCGCGGGGTGTACTGGCCGTGTCCCGCGCGCCCGGTGTAGCGCCGTTCGTCGATGACGGTCTCGCCGCGCGAGAGGACGGTCTCCACGCGGCCGGTGACCGTGCGTCCCTCGTACGCCGAGTAATCGACGTTCATGTGGTGGGTGGCGGCCGAGATGACCTGTTCGGCGGCCGGGTCGTAGATGACGAGGTCGGCGTCCGAGCCGGGCGCGATGGTGCCCTTCTTCGGGTAGAGGCCGAACATCCGGGCCGGGGTGGCGCAGGCGATCTCGATCCAGCGGCGGCGGCCGATCCGCCCGTCCACGACGCCCTGGTGGAGCAGGTCCATGCGGTGCTCGACGCCCGGCATCCCGTTGGGGATCTTGGAGAAGTCGCCGCGGCCCAGTTCCTTCTGCCCCTTGAAGCAGAACGGGCAGTGGTCGGTGGAGACCACCTGGAGGTCGTTGGTGCGCAGCCCTCGCCAGAGTGCCGCCTGGTGCTCCTTCGGGCGCAGCGGTGTGCTGCAGACGTATTTCGCGCCCTCGAAGTCCGGCTCGGCCAGGTTGTCGGTGGACAGGAACAGGTACTGCGGGCAGGTCTCGCCGAAGACGTTCAGGCCCTTGTCGCGGGCCTGTGCCAGCTCGGCGACGGCTTCCTCGGCCGATACGTGCACGACGTACAGCGGTGCGCCGGCGACCCGGGCGAGCTGGATCGTGCGGTGGGTGGCCTCGGCCTCCAGGAGTTCGCGGCGCACCTCGCCGTGGTACCGGGGGTCGGTGCGGCCCTCGGCGAGGGCCTGTTCGACGAGGACGTCGATGGCGATGCCGTTCTCGGCGTGCATCATGACCAGCCCGCCGTTGGCCGCCGAGCGCTGCATGGTGCGCAGGATCTGGCCGTCGTCGCTGTAGAAGACGCCGGGATAGGCGGTGAACAGCTTGAAGGAGGTCACGCCTTTCTCGACCAGCAGGTCCAGCTCCTTGAGCGAGTGCTCGTTCACATCGGAGAGGATCATGTGGAAGGCGTAGTCCACGGCGCACTGGGCGTCGGCCTTGGCGTGCCAGGTGTCCAGGCCCTCGCGCAGCGCCTGGCCGCGTGTCTGGACGGCGAAGTCCACGATCGTGGTCGTCCCGCCCCAGGCCGCGGCCCGGGTGCCGGTCTCGAAGGTGTCGGAGGAGAACGTCCCGCCGAACGGGAAGTCCATGTGGGTGTGGGCGTCCACGCCGCCCGGGAGGACGTACTTCCCGGTGGCGTCGATGGTGCGGTCCGCGCCCTCGGTCCAGCTCTCGGTGGTGGTCGTGCCGTGCGCGGCGAGGGCGGCGATCCTGCCGTCCTCGACCAGGACATCGGCATGGATCTCATCGGCGGCGGTGATGACCAGGCCGCCGCGGATGACTGTACGGCTCATGCTTCCGGCTCTCCCTTCCACACACACCAGTGGTGCTCGGCGGCGCCGGAAGGGACACGGCCCGGCGTGGTCGGCCGGCCGGGCGGCGCGCCCCAGATGACGCCGCGTCACGGCCGGTCTACACCCGTAGAGCGCGGCCGTGCAGCAGACCGTAGAAGCATGTCACCCACCGTGGCAACACCATGACCGCAGTTCAGGGGGAACTGACGTGTCGTCGCCCGCTTCCGCCCCTCTTATTTCATTGATTGCGCAACTTGGGAACCTTGCTGTGGTCCGCCGCGTTGCCCGGTGGGGGAGAACGCGACACACCGGACCGCACGCACACGCAACAGGAGACACAGCACCATGGGCGTCAGCCTCAGCAAGGGCCAGAACGTCGTCCTCAACCAGGACGGCACTCCCCTCGCGGACGTCACCGTCGGCCTGGGCTGGGACGCCCGGCCCACCGCCGGCGCGGACTTCGACCTGGACGCCTCGGCGGTCGTCTGCGGCACCGACCAACGCGTCCTGTCCGACGCGCACTTCGTCTTCTACAACAACCTGGCCAGCCCGGACGGCGCGGTCCGGCACACCGGCGACAACCTCACCGGCGAGGGCGAGGGCGACGACGAGCAGATCCTCGTCGACCTGGACCGCCTCGGCGAGGAGACCGGACAGGTCGTCTTCACCGTCTCCATCCACGACGCCGAACAGCGCGGCCAGAGCTTCGGCCAGGTCGAGGACGCGTACATCCGCGTCGTCGACAACCTGACCGGCCGCGAGATGTGCCGTTACGAACTGTCGTACGACGCCGCGGGCGAGACGGCGATGGTCTTCGGCGCTCTCTACCGGCGCGGCGGCGAGTGGAAGTTCCGGGCCATCGGCCAGGGTTACGCGTCGGGGCTGGCCGGCATCGCGACCGATTACGGCGTCAACGTCGGCTGATTCCGGCCCGCCGGCCGGTCCGCGTACACGGAAGGGCGCGTCCGCGCGGGCGCGCCCTCCGGCGGTGCTCGGCGGTGCTTACAGGTGCGAGGCGATGGCCGGCATCAGGTCCTGGAAGGTGCGGCCGTTCGCGGGCTCGCCGATGGCGGCCATCTCCCAGCCGCCGCCGGCGCGGCGCACCTTCGCCATGATCTGCGCGGTGTACTGGCCGCCGCCGGTCAGGGTGTAGCGGGCCAGTTCCTGGCCGTTGGTCTCGTCGACCAGGCGGCAGAACGCGTTCTGCACCTCGGCGAAGGTCTGCCCGGTGAAGGAGTTCACCGTGAAGACGATCTGGTCGACGCGGGCGGGCACCCGCTGGAGGTCGACGAGGATCGCCTCGTCGTCGCCGCCCTGTCCCGCGCCGCCCACCAGGTTGTCGCCGGTGTGCCGCACGGAGCCGTCGTCGCTGATCAGGTGCTGGAAGAAGACCACGTCGACGGGTTCCTGGCCGGCGAAGAGCACGGCCGAGGCGTCCAGGTCGATCTCGCGGGCCATCAGCTTGGCGAGGAAGCCCTTACGGGCGGCGGCCTGCCAGCCGAGTCCCATCCGTACGACGCTGAGCTCGCCTCCGCCGGACTTGCTCAGACTGATCTTCTGACCCTTGTCCAGGTTCACGGTCATGTGCTGTCACTCCTGCGTCGGGATGGCATGCCTGGGGCAGGGCGGCGGCCGCGGCCACCGGCCGGAAACCGAAATCTACAGCACTGTAGAGGTAATGGAGAAGTAAAGATACGACGTGGGACGGGTGGAACGCGAGCACCCACCGGACTGTACGGACGGCGGGCACCGGGCGTGCGGAACGTGGTGGGCCCCGCCGGAATGCTCACAGCGGGGCCCAGTCGTACCGTACCCAGCCGGGCGCCGGCACAACAGACCGCGTCCCCGCAATCACGGCAGCGAGGGCGCCCGCTCCGCCGGCCGCTCCATGACCCCGGCCGGTTCCGCCGCCCACTCCGCCAGCCGCCGCAGCGCCCGCGCCGAGGCAGACCCGGGCTCGGCGTGATACGTGACCAGCTGCTGGTCCGGGTCGGCCGGCAGGCTGAGCGTCTCGTAGGCGAGCGACAGCGGTCCCACCACCGGGTGCATCAGCCGCTTCCTGCCGAAGCCCTTGTCCTGGACGTCGTGGGCCGCCCAGATCCGCCGGAAATCGCCGCTTCGCGCGGACAGCTCGCCGACCAGCGCGCACAGCTTCGGGTCACTGGGAAACCGGCCGACATCCCGCCGCAGGTGGGCGACGACATGCGCCGCCTTCTCCGCCCAGTCGGCGTACAGCTCGCGCGTCGCCGGGGCGAGGAAGAGCTGCCAGGCCATGTTGCGCTCCTCGGGGGACATCGCGGGGAAGTCGCCGAGGAGGGCACGGCCGAGCCGGTTCCAGCCGAGGATGTCCAGCCGCCGGCCGACCACGTACGCGGGGACGCCGTCCATCGCGTCGATCAGGTCCTGGAAGGCCGGACGCATCCGCTGCGGCCGGGGAGCGGGGCGCAGGTGCCGGGAGGCCGGCCTGACCAGGTGGGCCAGGTGGGAGCGCTCGGCCCGGGTCAGCCGCAGCACATCCGAGATCGAGTCCAGCACCGCGGTGGAGACGTTCTGTCCCCGCCCCTGTTCGAGCCGTATGTAATACGCCACGCTGACCCCGGCCAGCTGCGCCAGTTCCTCCCGCCGCAGGCCGGGTACCCTGCGCCGCCCGCCGTGGGGGGCCAGTCCGACGTCCTCGGGCTGGAGCCTGGCACGGCGGGAGCGGAGGAATTCGCTCAGTTCGGTGCGCTGGTCCATCCCTGAATTATGGCGCGCGCCGGCCGGTGCACGGCAGCGAGGGCCGCCGGGGCGCCCGCAGCCGTACGGACGGAGCGCCCGCAGCCGGGCGGCCAGGGTGGTCCTCGCAGTAGTAGGAACGCCGAGCGTAGGTTCAACAGGGCACTGGTTGCCCCGGGCACACGAGCCCACCCTGGAGAACATGAACCGCACCTCTGTTCCCGCATACGCAGCACCCGCCCCGAAGGCTCCCCTGGAGCGCACCACCATCGAGCGCCGGGAGCTGGGCGCGCACGACATCCTCATCGACATCAAGTTCGCGGGCATCTGCCACTCCGACATCCACACCGTGCGGGCGGAGTGGGGCGACGGCGGGCACTTCCCGATCGTCCCCGGCCACGAGATCGCGGGCGTGGTCAGCGAGGTCGGCCCCGAGGTGACCCGGTACGCGGTCGGCGACCGGGTCGGCGTCGGCTGCTTCGTCGACTCCTGCCGCGAGTGTGAGAACTGCCTCGCCGGACTCCAGCAGTACTGCACCGGCGAGCTGGGCCAGGTCGGCACGTACAACGCCGTCGGCCGGGACGGCGTGGCCACCCAGGGCGGCTACTCCACCCACCTCGTCATCGACGAGAACTACGCGCTGAGCATCCCGGACAACCTGCCGCTGGACGCCGCCGCGCCGCTGCTGTGCGCCGGCATCACCCTGTACTCGCCGCTGGCGCACTGGAAGGCCGGCCCCGGCAAGAAGGTCGCCGTCGTGGGCCTCGGCGGGCTCGGCCACATGGGCGTCAAGATCGCCCACGCGATGGGTGCCGAGGTCACCGTACTGAGCCAGTCGCTGCGCAAGCAGGAGGACGGCCTGCGGCTCGGCGCCGACCATTACCACGCCACGTCCGACCCGGAGACCTTCGAGAAGCTGGCGAACAGCTTCGACCTGATCGTCAACACCGTCTCCGCACAGCTCGACCTCAACGCCTACCTGGGCCTGCTGCGCACCGACGGCACCCTCGTCCAGCTCGGCGCGCCGGAGCACCCGCTGCCCATCGCGCCGTTCGCCCTGATCGGCAACCGCCGGTCCTTCGCCGGCTCGCTGATCGGCGGCCTGCAGGAGACCCAGGAGATGCTGGACTTCTGCGGCGAGCACGGGATCGCCTCGGAGATCGAGGTGATCACCGCCGACCGGATCAACGAGGCGTACGAGCGGGTGCTCGCCAGCGACGTCCGCTACCGCTTCGTGATCGACACCGCGACGATCTGACGGCCGCGGGAACGGGTCCCGCCCCCGCGGGTCCCGCCCCGGGCGGTCCCCGGGTGCCGCCGCACCGGCGACACCCGGGGATCACCGTCGGTACTGTTCCGGCGACAGGTTCCGTGCTACCGTCGAATCAGTTGCAGTTTTGGTACCCATAAACGTTATGTGCGCCTGACGGTATGTGACCGTCGGGCGCATTTTGTTTCTGCCGGTCACATCCGGATGGGCTCAATTGCGGCGACCCTGGAAACCGCACAGTGCGGATTCCTCAACTGCCTCGATCGAAGGATAAAGACATGGCAACCGGCACCGTGAAGTGGTTCAACTCCGAAAAGGGCTTCGGCTTCATCGAGCAGGACGGCGGCGGCGCCGACGTCTTCGCGCACTACTCGAACATCCAGGCCCAGGGCTTCCGCGAGCTGCAGGAAGGCCAGAAGGTCTCCTTCGACGTCACGCAGGGCCAGAAGGGCCCGCAGGCCGAGAACATCGTTCTCGCCTGACTCTGACGCGTAGCGCCGCCCGTCGTCTGCGACCGGCGGCCACGACGGCAGAACCGCGTAGGGCGCGAGCCGGAACCTCACCCGAAGGGGTGGGTTTCCGGCTCGCGCCTTTTCGCGTCGACCGCCGTATTCCTCCAGCGCCCTCTTTCAAGGCGCTTTCCGGACGTTTTCCCGGCCTGTTTCCCCGGACCTCCACGCCGCTGCCCGGGAAAGATCACGGACCGGGTCTTCCGCCGGCCGGGTCCCTCAGGAGGGTGACAGCCTGCGCTCGGCCTCCCGCAGGGCCTCCGCGAGGATTCCGGCGCCCTCCACCGCCTCCTCGGCGGTCAGCGACAGCGGCGGTGCGATACGCAGAACGGCGCCCGTCAGACCCCCCTTGCCGACGAGCAGACCGCGCTCGCGGGCCGCCTCCACCACGAGGTTCGCCGCCTGCGGCGACGGCTCGCCGGTGGCCGGATCGGCCAGTTCGACGCCGATCATCAGGCCGCGCCCTCGCACCTCCCGTACGCTCCCGAGCCCCGCCCCGACCGCCCGCAGCCGCTCGATGAGCAGGCCGCCGACCCGCCGGGCATTGCCCTGGAGGTCGTGTTCGAGGAGATGACTGAGGTTGGCCAGGCCCGCCGCCATGGTGACCGGGCTGCCGCCGAACGTGGAGATGGAGTTCGCGCCGAGGCAGTTCATCACCTCGGCGCGGGCGACGACACCGCCGACGGACATGCCGTTGCCGATGCCCTTGGCGAAGGTGAGCACGTCCGGCGGGCCGTTGCCGGCGTGCGCCTGCCAGCCCCAGAAGTGGTCGCCGGTCCGGCCCCAGCCGGTCTGCACCTCATCGGAGATCCACAGGATGCCGTGCCGGTCCAGCACCTCGCGGAAGGCCGCGTAGAGCCCGTCGGGTGGCGAGGTGAAGCCGCCGACGCCCTGCACCGGCTCGGCGATCAGCGCGGCGACGTTCGCCGTCTGGCCGAGCATGTCCTCCAGGTCGGCGACGCAGGCGTCGATGTACGCGGCGTCGGACAGCCCGGCGTACGGGCCGCGGCTGCGCACGCCCCCGTGCACGTACAGCGTCTGCAGCGGCGAGAGCCCGGTCGGTGACCAGCCGGCGTTGCCGGTGATGCCGACCGTCGAGAAGGACCGGCCGTGGTAGCTGTTGCGCATCGCCAGGATCTGGTTCGAGCCCCGGTACGCCGTCGCCAGCAGGAGCGCGGTGTCGTTCGCCTCCGTACCGGAGGTGGTGAAGAAGACCCGGGCGTCGGGGATGCCGGAGAGCGCGGCGATCCGCTCCGCCAGATCCACCATGGGGCGCGACAGGTAGAGCGTCGAGGTGTGCAGGATGCGGCCGGCCTGCTCGGCGACGGCCTTGGTCACCTCCGGCAGCGCGTGGGCGGTCATGGTGGTGAGGATGCCGCCGAAGAAGTCCAGGTAGCGGTTGCCGTCCGCGTCCCAGACGTGGCGGCCCTCGCCGTGTGTCAGCTCGATGGGCCGCTCATACAGCAGGGTGAGCCAGTCGGGCAGTACGGCGCGGTGCCGGGAGCGCAGGTCGGCGGCCGGCACCGCGGCGCCGGAGCCGTTCCGGGGTGCGCGCGGCGCCGTCATGGCCGGACCAGGCCTTCGTACGCGTCGGGGCGGCGGTCCCGGTAGAAGGCCCACTGCTGCCGCACCTCGTCGATCAGGCCGAAGTCGAGGTCGCGGACGACCAGCTCCTCCTTGGTGTCGCTGGCGACGTCACCGACGAACTGCCCGCGCGGGTCCACGAAGTAGCTCGTCCCGTAGAAGTCGTTGTCGCCGTACTCCTCGACACCCACCCGGTTGATCGCCGCGACGAAGTACTCGTTGGCCACCGCGGCGGCGGGCTGTTCCAGCTGCCACAGGTAGGCGGACAGGCCACGGGAGGTGGCGGAGGGGTTGTAGACGAGCTGGGCACCGTTCAGGCCCAGCTGGCGCCAGCCCTCGGGGAAGTGGCGGTCGTAGCAGATGTAGACGCCGATCCGGCCCACGGCGGTGTCGAAGACCGGCCAGCCGAGGTTGCCCGGCTTGAAGTAGTACTTCTCCCAGAAGCCCTTGACCTGCGGGATGTGGTGCTTGCGGTAGGTGCCGAGCACGGTGCCGTCGGCGTCGATGACGGCGGCGGTGTTGTAGTAGAAGCCGGACTGCTCGACCTCGAAGACCGGCACCACGATCACCATGCCGGTCTCGCGGGCCAGTTCCTGCATCCGGCGGGTGGTGGGGCCGTCCGGCACCGGCTCGGCCCAGCGGTAGTGCTCCGGCTCCTGGACCTGGCAGAAGTACGGTGCGTTGAAGACCTCTTGGAAGCCGATCACCTGCGCGCCCTGCGCGGCCGCCGCCCTGGCGTGTTCCTCGTGCTTCGCGATCATCGAATCGGTGTCGCCGGTCCAGGACGCCTGAACCAGTGCGGCGCGTACGACGTTACGGACAACATCGGCCATGAGCTGCTCCTTCGTCGAGCCGTCGGCCACGGGCCATGCGCATCTACGCGTGTGGAGGCGACCGTAGGCCTCGTGCAGCGGCGAGGCAAGACCATCTCCCCCACAGGCGGGACGCCGGGGGCCGGTCCGGCCGCCGGTGCGGTGCGGCCCGAGTCAGCTCCTCGGGCCGCCGGCGCGCAGGGCGTGGGTGATGTCGCGGTGCCGGTTCGGCGAGACACCGGCGGCGGCGTCCAGGAGCAGCGGGGTCAGCTCGTCCGGCGCGCTCCCGGTCGCCTCCACCGCCTCCTCGGGCGTACGGGCCCGGACCAGCGCCGCGAACAGTTCGCGGGCCTGGGCCGGGCGGCCCGCGCCGAGCAGCGCCAGCGCGGTGTCCGCCACTTCCTCGACGGGGCGGGTGACGCCCTGGCGCAGCAGGCGCGCGCTCTCGGCGGTCCGTCCGGCGGCGGCCAGCGCGTCGGCGGCAGCGGCGAGCCGGGCGGGCGGCAGGCAGGCCGCCTCCCAGAGCAGCGTCGGCACTTCGGCCACCAGGCCGGCGTTCTCCAACTCGCCGATGAGGAGTGGCAGTTCGGCGGGATGCGCGTGGGCGGCGGCGCACAACAGGGCGTGCGCCTCACCACCGCGCCCGGCCGCCCGCAACCGGGCGAGGCGGGCGGCGCTGGTGGACGGACGGGGGCGGGGGGCGGGAGGGGGTGGCGAGGCGGGTTGGTGGGGTTGGCGGGATGGGTGCGATGGGAGCGGCCGGCCCGGTTGCGGTGGCCGGTGTGGCGCGCCGGGGGCAGGCGACGCCTCGCCCATACCGGCGAAGCGCGCCCCGCGCGGCGCCGGGCGGGGTGCTGCCACGGGTTCTCCGGCGGGGCTCCCGGCGGAACTCTCCACCGGCCTCGCGCCCTCCTCCGGACTCTCCAGCCCGGCGAACCGCGCGCCCCTGGGCCGCCAGACCGTATCCGATGACGGCTCCCCCTCCTGCGGCCCGGCGACATCGCCGGGGAGCCGGCGGACCGCCGCCCGGTCGGCCAACGCGTCGATACGGCGCTGGAGTTCACGCGCCCGGGCCCCGGACCGTACGTGATCGTCACGGGCCCAGGCCAGCTCGCCGGTCAGCCGCTCCGCGCCGGGGCCGCCGGCGTCCGCCCGGAGCGCGGCGAGCAGTTCCCGTTCGCGCAGCGCCGCGTACTGCCGTTCGCGCAGCATCACGTCCAGCCGCTCTTCGAGGCGGCCGGGAGCGTCCGGCCGGGCGTCGTACGCTGCGACCGCCTCCTCGTGGAGCCGGCGCGCGCGTGGCCCCGCGGTGCGCACGGTGTGTTCGCCGCACCGGTCCGCGAGGTCGTGCAGCAGCGACTCCACCACGTCCCAGGGCGGTACGTCCGCTCCGTCCAGACAGGCCCGCATCCCCTCGGGGTCGCGGAGCGTGAAGATCCCGTACCATCCGGACGTCTCGTCGAGCACCTGTGTCAGCCCGCGCAGGAACCGCGCGAACTCCTCCACCGGCGTGCCCGGTTGTTCCCCTGCCACGTTCCCCTCTCCCCTCCCCTGGCCCCCGTGCGCCCACCCGTTCCCAGCTCACGCCCGCCCCGCATTCGACACCAGCCGTGTTTCGGCCTGGATTACGGCGGTGCTACGGGCGGTTTTCGCGGGCCTCCCGCGCGGGCGGAGCGGGCACCCGCCGTTGGCACAGTGGGCCCCGGCCCGCTTGCGGGGGTGCGGCCCGGTCCGCGGAGGTGGCCGAGACGGGCCGGTACGCCGTCGCGATCGCCGCTCCCCCGGACGGGCCCGCCGCGCAGGCCCGTCCGGGGGAGGCCGGGCCCGGTCATGCTTCGGGGCGGGCCGGGCGGGCACCCGCCGTCGCATGACTGACAACGATGGGCCGTCCGGCCTGGACGAGTCGTACTGGATCGCGACCACCCTCAGCACGTCCTACCCGCCGCTCACCGAGGACACCGAGGCCGACGTGACGGTGATCGGCGCCGGAATCGCCGGGCTGAGCACGGCCTGGGAGCTGGCCAGGACCGGCCGCCGGGTCGTGCTGCTGGAGGCGGACCGGATCGCCACCGGTGTCACGGGCTACACGACCGCCAAGCTCTCCGCGCTCCACACCCTGGTCTACGACCGGCTGCGCCGCACCCGCGGGCCCGAGGGCGCACGGCACTACGCGCAGTCCCAGCAGGGCGCCGTGGAGCACATCGTCGAGACCGCCGGGCTCCTCGGCGTCGACTGCGACCTGGAACGCGGCCCGGCGTTCACCTACGTACGGGATCCGGAGAGCACCGGAGAGCTGCGCGCGGAGGCGGAGGCCGCGCGCGAGGCCGGGCTGACGGCGTCCTTCGTCACCGAGACCGGGCTGCCGTTCCCCGTGGCGGGGGCGGTGCGGGTCGAGGACCAGGCCCAGTTCCATCCGCGCAAGTACCTGCTCGCGCTGGCGGAGGACTTCCACTCCCGTGGCGGCGTCATCCACGAGCGCACCCGCGCCACCGGTCTGCACGAAGGCTCGCCGTGCCGGGTGACCACCGAGACGGGGGCCACCGTGGCCTCGAAGGACGTCGTGGTCGCCACCCACTACCCGGTCTTCGACCGCGCCCTGCTGTTCACCCGCCTGTCGCCCCGGCGCGAGGTGGTGGTGGCCGCGCCGATCGACGCCGACCGCGATCCGGGCGGGATGTTCATCACGCAGGAGGAGGGCAAGCGGTCCGTCCGCACCGCGCCGTACGGTGCCGGCCGGCGGCTGCTCATCGTCACCGGTGAGACCTTCAAGCCGGGCACCGCCGACGCCGGCGAGAAGGTCGCGGCACTGACCGCCTGGACCCACCGGCACTTCCCCGGCACGGAGGTGGCGTACCGGTGGGCGACCCAGGACAACGACGCCACCGACACCGTCCCGCTCATCGGCCCGCTCCACCCGGGCGCGCGCCACACCTATGTCGCCACCGGCTTCGGCGGCTGGGGCCTGAGCGGCGGCGTGGTCGCCGGGCGCCTGCTGACCGGTCTGATCGCCGGGGACCCGCCGCCGTGGGCCGGTCTCTACGACCCGCGCCGGCTGTGGAGCGCCGTGCGGGAGGCCCCCGCCTTCCTCAAGCACCAGGCCGAGGTCGGCCGGCACTTCGTCGGCGACCGGCTGCGCACCACGCACGTCGATTCGGTGGCGGACCTCGCGCCCGGCACCGGTGCCGTCGTCCGGGTGAAGGGCCGGCGCTGCGCGGTCCACCGGGACGAGGACGGGACCATCCGGGCCGTGTCGGCGCGCTGCACCCACCTGGGCTGTCTGGTCGCCTTCAATGCGACGGAGAAGGCGTGGGAGTGCCCCTGCCACGGCTCCCGCTTCGCACCTGACGGCTCGGTGCTCCAGGGGCCGGCCACCGAGGCGCTGGAGCCGCGGGACGCGGAGTAGACGGGCCGGGGAGCGGCGGGCCGTACCCCGGAGGTGGCGAGCCGTGCCCCGGACGCGGAGTGCCGGGTGAGACTGATCACCGTCCGGCCGGACCGGGGCCGCCGCAGTGCGGCACTATCAGCCGGAACGCGAATAATCAGCCACCTTGAGTGGGAGTTTCCCGCAGGCGGTGAGTACATTGGCCCCTTGCGGAGCCGGAGTGATCACTTCCGTCGGGGGTCCACCGCCGGGTCCGTACGCCGTGCCATCGGCGGTAGCGACGCCGCACGAGAGAATGGACCTTCCTTGACCACGCCCCGCCTCGTCCCCCTCTCCCCCACCACCTGGGCGTGGACGCACGACAGCACCGCCTGGGGTTACAGCAACTGCGGGCTCGTCGTGTCCGGCGGTGAAGCCCTCCTGATGGACACGCAGTTCACGTTGCAGGGCACCCGGGAGCTGCTGGACGCGATCGCCGGCGCCGTACCGGACGCGACGGTGACCACCGTGGTCAACAGCCACCAGAACGGCGACCACACCTGGGGCAACCAGCTGGTCGCCGGTGCGGAGATCATCACGTCCGAGGCGTCCGCCGCCCACCTGTGCCAGGAGATGTCCCCGGACATGCTGACGGCCCTGAGCCGCAGCGAGCCGTCCACCGCGGTCGCCGCCTACGCCGTCGAGCACTTCGGCGGTTTCGACTTCGGCGGCATCACGGTCACCGGGCCGACCCGGACCTTCACCGGCAGCCTGGAGGTCGCCGTCGGCAGCACGGCGGTACGGCTGCTCGACCTGGGCGCCGGGCACAGCGCGGGCGATGTCGCCCTGCACGTGCCCGAGGACGGCGTGGTGTTCACCGGCGACGCCCTGTTCAACGGCGGCCACATGATCGTCTGGTCCGGTTCGCTCTCGTCCTGCGTCACCGCCTGCGAGACGCTCCTGGGCACCGGCGCCACGACCTTCGTGCCCGGCCACGGCGGCCTCACCGACCGGGCGGGCGTCACGGCCTTCCGCGACCTGCTGTCCCGGGTCCTCGACACGGCCACCGCGCACGCCCGCAAGGGTACGGAGCTCGCCGAGGCGGCCCGCCTGGTCAAGGCGGAGTACGCCGGCGACCTGGCGCACCCCGAGCGGCTGTTCACCGCGGTCGCCGCGGCCTACCAGGAGGCGGGCGCGGAGAACATCCCGTCCACCACGTTCGAACTGGTCGAGGGCATGGCTCAGCTCGCCGCCGCGTAGTCGCACGGCACCACCAGCATGAACCGCTGCGTACGGTCGCTGAGCGGCGCGAAGCAGCGGAAGGTGACCTCGAACTCCTCGTCCCCGTGGCCGGGCAGGTAGAGCCAGCGCCGGTCGCCGTCCGGGTGGGTGACCGTCGTGAGGTCGTCGGTGAGCAGCCGGGCCGCGACCTTGTCGCGTTCCTTGATCTCGGCGACGACCTCCGCCAGCCGGCGGTTCTCCGGCTGTTCGGCGGCGGCCAGCCGGAGCTGGGACGCCATCGGCTTGGCCCAGGACTCCTCCCAGTCGATCAGCTGGAGGCGGGCCTCCGGGTAGGTCAGCGCCCAGATCATGACGTTGATGCCGTGCTTCATCCACGGCCAGTCCTGCTCGCACGCCGCGTTGTACAGGAGCACGTCCCACGCCGCGTCGGACAGGTACGCCGGCCAGGGCTGCACCTGGATGAGCGCGGACGTCGACGGGTCCACGGAGCCGGCCGGGCGGTACAGCGGCAGCGGCGCCCGCCCCCGCGCGTAGACGAAGAGGGTGTGCCGCTGGGCCTCGTCGAGGTCGAGGATGCGCACGATGCGCTCCAGCCACTCGGTACTGGGTTTCTCGATCCGGCCGGACTCCAGCCTGCGGTACCAGCCCTCGGTGACCCCGGTGAGCGCCGCCACTTCGGCCTGGGTGATGCCGCGCCGGCCGCGGTGGCCGAAATTGGCGGTGAATCCGGGCACCTGATGGGGGTCCCGGCGGCCACGCCAGTGACGCAGGAAGTCACCGACCCGGTGCGTACTGGACATTTTTCGCCAATCTCCCCGCTATTCGGTAAAGGGATCGAAAAGTTACGGCCGACTTTAACCCGGCGCCGCTACACACCGGACCCGCCCCCTCCCCGCCCCACCCACCCCGCGAACCCCTCCGAACCCGGCACATCGTCCCATTCCGCCCCGCAGACCGGCACGCCTCCTACCGGAACTCCCGGTGCCGGTCACCCCACGTGACCGGCACCGGACGAGAACGATCAGCCGGTTCGTGCCAGAGTGGCTGACCGCGCGAGGACACCGGCAGGACGCCCTCGCGGGCACGTCGCCACCGCGCCCACCGGCACCGCCGGGCACACCAGCAGCAACCCGAGAGGCACCCATGAGCCGCAGCGTCTTCATCACCGGTGGCAACCGGGGAATCGGCCGGGCGATCGCGGAAGCCATGGCAGCCGACGGCGACAAGATCGCCGTCACGTACCGCTCGGGCGAGCCGCCCGCCGGCGTCCTGGGCGTACGGTGCGACATCACCGACCCGGAGCAGGTCGAGGCCGCGTTCCGGGAGATCGAGGAGGCGCACGGCCCGGTCGAGGTCCTGGTGGCCAACGCCGGCATCACCCGCGACGCCCTGCTGATGCGGATGACCGAGGACGACTTCGGCGACGTCATCGACACCAACCTCACAGCCGCCTACCGGCTCGCCAAGCGCGCCACCCGCGGCATGCTGCGCGCCCGCAAGGGCCGCATGATCTTCATCGGCTCGGCCGTCGGCCTGCGCGGCGAGGCCGGCCAGGCGAACTACGCGGCGGCCAAGGCCGGGCTGGTCGGCCTGGCCCGCTCCCTCGCCCGCGAACTGGGCTCGCGCGGCATCACCGCCAACGTGGTCGCTCCCGGCCTGACCCGGACCGACATGGCCACCGCGCTCCCCCAGGCACAGCTGGACGCGATGCTGGAGCAGGTCCCCCTGGGCCGGATGGCCCGCCCTGAGGACATCGCCGCGGCGGTGCGCTGGCTGGCCGGCGACGAGGCGTCGTACATCACCGGCGCCGTCATCCCGGTGGACGGCGGCGCCGGCCTGGGCCACTGAGCCCCACGGCAGCCGCACACATTTCGACCACTTCCCCGCGCCCTCCGGGCGCGGGAAGAAGAACCTGCCCCCACGAGGGACGGTGCCGTGAGTGCTTGGACGGGGGTCAGGCACTCACGCACCGGGGGGACGAGGAAGCCTGTGAGACGCCGGTCGCCGGCGTCTCACAGGCACAGCGCGCGACGGGGTGACGTCCTTCGCGTAGCCGAGCCGCCCGAGGAACGCTTGCAGATCGCCCTCGTTCCGTACACCGTCCGTTCCGCCCCGGGCGGCGGAGCGCTGGACGGTGACGCCGCCGGAGCCGCCAGGCCGGAGCCGGTGGCGCGTTCCGGGCCGGTGGCGCGTTCGGTGCCGCAACCGGTCAGCACCAGCAGACCGGCAGCGGTCGAGGCTGCCATGACGGCGGCGCCCTGCCCGCCGGCCGTGCCGATGGTGGCGCGTACCAGAGCGAGAGTGTCCGGGTCGCCGAGATCCTTGGCCAGGTCGGCTGCGTAGCGCTCCAGGTCCCCGCGGAGGCTGCCGGTGTCCGGCACCACGATGTCGCCGGAGAAGCGGCTGGTCGCGATGTCGGTAAACCGACCGACTGGCACCTCGTGCACCACGGAGCCCGCGCGCGACCGGCGGAGTGGGCCTGGTCATGGTCGAGGCCACGGCCGTGGGACCCACGCCCCGTTACGGCCGACCGCCGGTACCCCGCAGGAGCAGGGGGTACGGCGTTCAGGGTGCGGCGGCCGCCGGTGCCGCGCCCCTGGCCAGGAGCAGGAGGGCGTCGACCAGGTCCTCGGCGGCCGATCCGGTGGCCAGGCGCCGCAGTTGCTGCCCGGTGACCAGCGCGACCACGGTGCCCGCCAGCCGTTCGGCGTCGGCGACGCCCAGCGCCGTCAGGATGCGGGCGGCCAGCCGGTCGTACGCGGCGAAGCACTCGGCCGCGGCGGTGCGCAGCCGCTCGTCGCGGCCCGCCTGGACGTACAGGTCGAACGGCGCGATGTGCTCGCTGTCGAACTCCGTACCGCCCGCGACCTGCCCGACCAGCGCCGCGGCCTCGGCCAGGCCGATCCGGTCCAGGCGGCTGTCCTCGGCGAGTTCGGTGAACCGCCGGGTCTCCTCGGCGACGAACCGCAGCAGACTCTCCCGCAGCAGGTCGTGCTGGGTCGCGAAGTGGTACGTCACCGAGCCCAGTGAGACTCCGGCCTCCTTCGCGATGCGCCGGTTGGTGACGGCGGCGATGCCGTCCTGCCCGATGATGCGCAGCACGGCACCGATGATGGCGCGCCGGGTGTCGCCGCCGTGGCCGGGCGCGGTGGCGGGTTCCCGGCCCGGTCTCGTGCCGCGGGCTCCGGCCGTCATCGGCTCACCGCGTCCGGCCGGGCGCGTTCCGGCACCGGCCCGGAGCCGTCCGCCGACGCCACCCGGCGGCCCGCCGCGTCCGTCGGCTTCCCATGCCCCGCCCCCACCGCCTCCTCCGGCCACCGCTCGTACCACCGCGACTCCGCTTCCAACTGGGCCGCCAGCGAGATCAGCAGCGGCTCCGAGTGGGACGGGCCGAGGAGTTGGGCGCCCAGCGGAAGCCCGCCCGCGGTGAATCCGGCGGGGACGCTGATGCCCGGCCAGCCGAGGACGTTCCACGGCCAGGCGTACGGGCACGCGGCGATCATCGCCCGGTCCGTCTGCCAGCCGCTCATCCGCGCGAGTGTGCCGATGCGCGGCGGCGGCGCGGCCGTGGTCGGCGTCAGCAGGACGTCGTACGAGCCGAACAGCGCGCCCACGCGCCGGTGCTGCCGCCGTTCCGCTGCCCGCGCCCGGCGCAGTACGGGGCCGCCGAGCAGCCGCCCCAGCCGGGCCGCCTCCCGCGTACGGCGGTCCAGCAGGGCGCGGTCGGGCGCCCGCGCCACCCATTCCCGTACGCCCGTCGTCGCCCGCGGCACGAACGCGAGACCGATCAGTCCGTAGTCCGGTTCGGCCTCCTCGACCTGGTGGCCGAGGCCCGCGAGCGTCCGGGCGAGCGCGGTGACGGCGGACCGTACTTCCGGGTTGAGGGGCTTGGGCGTACCGGTGAAGGCCGGCTTCCAGGAGAGCGCGATACGCAGCCGCCCCGGATCGCGGTCGGCCGCCGCGCGCGCCCGGACGGGGCGGGGCCGGTGCAGGTCGCCGCCGTGGTTGCCGGCGGCGGCGTCGAGCAGCAGCGCCGCGTCCCGGACCGTACGGGCCAACGGGCCCAGGACCGTGATGCCCTGGAAGGACTCCGCGTCGGGCCAGGTGGAGATGCGGCCGCGCTGGGGCTTGATGCCGACGAGGTGGGTCCAGGCGGCGGGGATGCGGACCGAGCCGGCGCCGTCCGTGCCGAGGGCGGCCGGTACCAGGCCGGCGGCGACGGCCGCGGCCGAGCCGCCCGACGAACCGCCGGGCGTGTGGCCGGGGTTCCAGGGGTTGCGGGTGTCGCCGAAGGCGGGGCCTTCGGTGAACGGCCACTGCCCCAGCTCGCAGGCGTTGGTCTTGCCGACGACGACCGCGCCGGCCGCGCGGAGCCGCCGTACAGCCTCGGCGTCGGCGGGCTTGGGCGGGAACTCCCCGGCGCACCCGAACGCGGTGGGCTCGCCCGCCACGTCGGTGTCGTCCTTGACCGCGACCGGCACACCGAGCAGCGGCAGCCGCTCGCCCGCGGCCAGCCGCCGGTCGGCTTCGGCGGCTTCGGTGAGCGCGGCCTCGACGCGGATCCGCCGGAAGGCGTTGACCGTGCCCTGGGTGGCGTCGATGCGCTCCAGCGACCGCCGGACCAGTTCGGCGGAGGACACCTGTCCCGCCGCCAGCGCCGCGGCCTGCTCGGCCAGCCCTTCGTACTCCCTGCCGTCGTCGTTGCGTATGCCCATGGCTCCCCATTGCCGGCACTGTTCGTTCGAACGAACGACTTCGACGGTAACCGGGGGCGACGCCCGCTTCAATGGCGCGCTCGCGGTGTCAGGGCCGGTGCCGGCCGAGTTCCGCGAGGCGGGTCAGGGCGGGCAGTGCGCCGGCGAGCGCCTGCCGCTGCCCGGAGGTCAGCTGGGCCACCAGCGGTTCCAGGTGGCGTGTCCGGTCCGTGTGGCGGGAGCGGCCGATCCGCCGGCCCGCCTCGGTGATACGGACCAGGACGGCGCGTCCGTCGCTGGGGTCGGGGCGGCGTTCGACGAGTCCGTCGCGTTCCAGCCGGGTGACCAGTTGGGTGATGCCGGGCTGGCTGACCTGCTCGGTCCTGGTGAGTTCGGTCAGCCGCAGCGGCCCTTGCGCGTACGCGAGGGTGTCCAGCACCGACAGGGTGGTGAGGGAGAGTTTCTCCGGCGTGGGGAGCCGGGCGTAGAAGCGGTTGAAGTGCTCGACCGCGGTGGCGAAGGCGTCCACGTCCAGGTCGCCGTCCGGGGAGGGGGGCGGGTGGTCGTTCAGGTCGTCGTTCACCCCGGAAACATATCGTACGGTTATTTAATGGATTTATGCTCCGTTGCGTCCTGATACGGCACGGCCGGGAGCTTTCACCGCTCCCGGCCCTGTCGTACCCCTCGGTCCGCTCACCCCTTGGGCCGCACCACCATCGCCGACCCGCCCCCGCGCCGTTCCTTCTCCGCCGCCGCCAGCCAGCGTCCGTCCGGCAGGCGCTGCACGCCGGTCGCGGCGCCGATCTCCGGGTTGCGGGTGAACCGGTGGCCGATGGCTTCCAGCTGCGCGCGGACCGGGCTGTCCCACAGGCCGGGTTCCAGCTCGGTGGCGGCCGCGTTGCGCTGGCTGGCGCGGGGCGCGGCGATGGCGTCGACCAGCGGCATTCCGCGGTCGAGGTGGTTCAGCAGGCTCTGCAGGACGGTCGTGATGATCGTCGCGCCGCCGGGCGAGCCGAGCGCCACGACCGGGCGGCCGTCCCGCAGCACGATCGTCGGGGACATCGAGGACCGCGGGCGCTTGCCCGGCCCGGGCAGGTTCGGGTCGTGCACGGCCGGGCTCGCCGGGGCGAAGGAGAAGTCCGTCAGCTCGTTGTTGAGCAGGAAGCCGCGGCCCGGTACGACGATGCCGCTGCCGCCGGTCTGCTCGATGGTGAGGGTGTAGGCGACGACGTTGCCCCACTTGTCGGCGACGGTCAGGTGAGTGGTGTTCTCCCCTTCGTACGTCGTCGAGGCGGCCCGGCCACCGGCCCCGCAGGGCTGCGGATCGCGCGGGTCGCCCGGTGCCAGCGGGCTGGTCAGCACCGCGTCGTCCTTGATCAGGCAGGCCCGGGAGTCGGCGAAACGCTGCGAGGTCAGGCCGCGCGTCGGCACGTCCTCGAACGCCGGGTCGCCGACCCAGCGCCCGCGGTCGGCGAAGGCGATGCGGCTCGCCTCGATGTAGCGGTGCAGGTAGTCCTTCCGGCTCAGCTTCGACAGGTCGCTGCGCTCCAGGATGTTGAGCGCCTCGGCGACGGTGGTGCCGCCCGAGGAGCCGGGCGCCATGCCGTACACGTCCAGGCCCCGGTAGCGGGTCTTGGTCGGCGCCTGGCGGCGCACCTCGTACTCCCGCAGGTCCTTCGCCGTCAGGTCGCCGGGCCGTACCTTGCGGTCGGCGCCGGGCCGCACCGGCGGCTGCTGGACGGTCCGTACGACGTCCTTGCCGAGCCGCCCGTGGTACAGCGTGTCGACGCCCTTGTCCCCCAGTTCCTTGTACGTACGGGCCAGGTCGGGATTCTTGAGGGTCGAGCCGACGACCGGGAGCTTGCCGCCGGGCAGGAACAGGCGGGCGGTGGCGGGGAAGTCGCGGAAGCGCGCCTCGTTGGCGGCGGTCTGTGAACGGAACGTCTCGTCGACCGTGAAGCCGTCACGCGCCAGCTTCTCCGCGGGCTTGAGGAGTTCGCGCAGCGGGCGGGTGCCCCACCGGTCCAGCGCGGTGTCCCAGGTCGCGGGCGTGCCGGGGGTGCCGACGGACAGGCCGCTGGTGACCGCCTCGGCGAACGGGATCGGCTTGCCGTTCTCCAGGAAGAGGCCGCTGTCCGCGCTGAGCGGCGCGGTTTCGCGGCCGTCGAGGGTGCGTATGGTGCGGGACTTGGCGTCGTACGAGACGAAGTAGCCGCCGCCTCCGACACCGGCGGAGTACGGCTCGGTGACACCGAGGGCCGCCGCGGTGGCGACCGCGGCGTCCACCGCGTTGCCGCCCTTGCGCAGGACCTCGATGCCGGCCGCCGAGGCGTCGGCGTCCACGCTGGAGACCGCGCCGCCGTAGCCGGTCGCGACCGGCACCTTCGGCGGGGTCTTCGCGGGCGCCCCGGCCGGGGTGGACGGCGGCGCGGCGGCCGGTGACTGGGCCGCGGCCGGGACGGCGGTCAGCGAACCGGCGAGCGCGGCGACCACCCCCAGTGCGGAAAGACGTCGGGCAGGTGTCATGCGGCGTTCCCTCCTGGCCTGATCGGGCGGCAGGGGCCGGAGCCTACCTGCGTGATCACGGGGGCGACAGGGGGCGCGGGGGCGGGGCGCGAAAGGGGCGCGAACGGGCGCCTGCCACGCGGGGGCGCAAAGGTACGCGGCACCGCATAGAGGGCGGCGCTCCGCATGTCCGTACGCACCCGGGCAAGGCCGCCCAGCCGCCCGCCCCGCGTTCGAACACACACCCGGACAGCCGCTACGCTCCCCCGCCATGGACGACACCCTGCTCTCCGTGATCGCGGCAGCGGCCGCCCTCGTCGTGGGCGCCGCGGCCGGCTGGGCCGCGCACACCGCCGTGGCGCGCCGCAAGCTCAGCCGCGAGCAGAGCTTCTTCGGGCTGCCCGACGGATCGGAATGCGTGCTGGTCACCCACCGGGACAGCACGTCGGCCCACTGGAGCATCCCGCGGCACGACGCGCTCGCCCTGCTCGGCCTGGCCTCGGTGGTGGAGACGTGCGGCGCGCACGCGGAGGTCGCGCCGCACGACACCGGACTGCAGGGCTTCGGCGCCCGCACCGAGTTCTGCGTGGGCGACCCGACCGCGCACCGGCGCCTCGCGGCACACCTGGCGAACCTGCTGCCGGGCGTCGCCGTCCACCCCGGCGACGAACACGGCATCGGACGCGGGACGTTCGCCGTCGGCGGCTCGACGTACCGGCTGGAGCCCGGTGCGGTGGAGTTCGTGCTGCTGGCCCGGCTCACCGCCGTCGAGAGCGGCCGCCCGGTCTTCCTGGCGGCGGGCCAGCGCCCGGTCACGCACCGCGCCGCCGTACGGCACCTGGTGCGCAACCGGTCGCGGCTGGCCCGCAAGTACGGCGCCGACGGGCAGTTCTGCCTGCTGCTCAAGGTCGTCAACTCGCAGGCGTACGGGCCCGACGTGGTGGAGCTGGTCGCGGATGTGACGAAGGCCGCGCTGGCACCGGCCGAGCCGAAGGGGCACCGGGCCGGCGCGTAGGGCGCGCTTCCCGGCCCGTCCCAGCCCTCGACGAACCGATTCGGACCTCGAAGAGCAGGATCAGACCTCGACGAACCGGCTCAGCCGAAATACATCACCTCGGGCGCCGGTCCGCCGAGGTACGGCCGCCAGTCCGCCAGGCCCGGGCCGTCGGGCGTGCCGGTGGCGGCGAAGGCGGCCAGCGCGCCGCCGAAGGCTCGCGCCAGGCGGTGGTCCTCCGGGCCCGTCCGCCCCAGCATGGGACTGTCGGGGTAAGCGTCGAACGTCCCGAAGAGGAAAGGAAGTTCCGCGCAGTGGGTGGCGCCCAGCGTGCCGTCGTCGCCGTCCGGCGCCCGGTCGAAGCGGTAGACGTACGCGGATGCCCCCTGCGCGGCACGCTGCTCCGCGATACCGGTCGTCCCGTCCCGGAACATCCAGCCGGTGACCGCCTCGGTCAGCAGGTCGGCGGGGGACGCGTCCGGCCACAGGCGCGCCAGGTCGTCGTACGCGACCGCCGCGGCGTCACGGCCGCCGCAGGAGTCCTCACCCATGATCCGCAGGACGTCGTCCCGGGTGAACCTCCGGGCCTGTTCGTCGAAGGCCAGGAACGCGGTCATCTCGTGCCGTACCGTACCCAGCAGCAGCCCGGTTTCACCCAACGCCCCTGCTGCCACGGCCTGTTGCGGCGCGACCGGCAGTTCGGCGCCGCCGAGCACCGGATACATGGCCGGCGCGACCCGGCCCGGGCGCGCGCGGTCCGCCGCCAGCCGGGCGTACGCGGCGAGCAGCCGCTCCACCGGCGCGGCACGCAACTCCCGCAGCGCCGCGAACTCGTTGCCGGGCACGGCCGCCTTGTCCGGCGCCCCGAGCAGCCGCAGGAAGTCCGCCGTGGCCTCGGCCGCGGCGGCCGGTTCCTGGGGCGGCAGGCCCCACGGTCCGCTCTGCGCGATGACCCGGCGCACCAGGGAGCGGGTCCGCGGGGCGACCGCGAGGGACAGGGCCGCGTACGCGCCCGCCGACTGGCCGCCGACGGTGATACGGGCGGGGTCGCCGCCGAAGGCCGCGATGTTGTCGTACACCCAGCGCAGGGCAGCGGCCTGGTCCTGGAGCCCGAGGTTGGTCACCCCGGCCTCGGGTAGGAAGAGGTGGCCGAGGGCCCCGAGGCGGTAGTTGGGCGTGACCACGACGAGGTCGCCGAGCGCGGCGAGCCGGGCGCCGTCGTACCAGTCCCAGCCGCCGGACCCACTGGAGAAACCGCCGCCGTGGAACCACACCAGCACGGGACGCCCGGCGCCCGGCGCCGCGTCGCCCCGGCTCCGGACGCCGGGGCTCCAGACATTGAGTGACAGACAGCCGTCCTCGTCCCAGTCGGGGGTACGGCGCCCCATGACGCACTCCAGGCGGGACGGGCCCTGGGGCGCGGCGGGCCCGGGGCGCGTCGCGTCCCGGACGCCGGACCAGCCCTCGTGCGGGCGCGGTGGCGCGAAGCGCAGAGCGCCGACCGGCGAGGCCGCGTACGGAATGCCACGGAAGGCGGCCACCGGCGGCGCGTCCGCCGGGGCCCCGGGCCCGGCGCCGTCCGCACCGTCGCCCTCCGCCACCGGGACCGGCACGCCGCGCACACGCCCGCGCTCCGTCTCCACGGTCCGCCACCACTCGCCGACTGCGGCCATCGATTCAGCCCTTTCTCCGGTTCGGCCCCCGCGCAGGGACCGTTCTACGCGACCGGCAGCCCCTCGCGTACAGGTCTTCCCCCGCACACGCCGCGCACCGGCAGATCCGCGAGGCCACAGAACGCGGCGAGTTCGCCGGCCTGCCCGGCTTCGGCAAGCCGCTGCCCGAGCTCAACAAGCCGTACGACGACATGTGGTGGGTCAAGGAGAAGATGAGCAGGGAGAACCTCTCCTTCCTGCCGCCGGCGCTCGCGCTGCGCAAGGAGGCCGAGGACGCGCTGGAGGCGGCGGCGCAGGCTTCCTCGGAGCGGGCGGTGCGGCGCATCGTCGACGCGGTCAACACGAAGATCCGGGAAGCGATCCGGCAGCCGCCGCCCGGACCGCCGCTCAACCTGGAACCGTTCGACGTGGAGAGCGTCGTAAACGACTGGCACGCGCGGCGCGGGAAGTAGCCGGCCGGCACACGCGGCGCGGCCGTCCGCCGTCCCGGCCCGCGGCAGGCCGTCCGCCGCCTCACCGCTGCTCCGTGGCCAGCCACCCCGCCAGTCCCAGCATCGCCGCCCCGGTCGTCGCGTCGAGGCGTCGCCGTACGCGCCGGGTGAGGCCCAGTGCCTTCAGCCGGCCGCCCAGCGCCGCGTATCCGCAGGCGCAGCAGAACTCCACGGCGATGTAGGCCGTGCCCAGCGCCAGCAGCGGGACGACGATGTGGGCCGCGTCGCGGACGAGGAACTGCGGCAGGAACACGGTGAAGAGGATGAGCGCCTTCGGGTTGGCGGCCGCGACGGCGAACTCCTGCCACGCCAGCCGCCGCGCGGAGACGGCGGGGCGGGGCGGCTCCCCCGCCGCTTCCGCGCCGCTGCGCCGTTCCGGCCGCTCCCCGGCCGGCGTCCGCCCCGCCGTGGCCACCGTCCGTACGCCCAGCCATGCCAGGTACGCGACCCCGCCCCACTTGACGATGCTGAACGCCACTTCGGAGGCGGTCAGCACCGCGCCCAGCCCGGCCGCCACCGCGGCCACCATCAGCGCGAACGCGCTGAACCGCCCCAGCGAGGCGCCGACGGCCGCGCGCGGGCCGTGCCGTAACCCGTTGCGCAGCGCCAGCAGTTGGTTGGCCCCGGGTGTGGCGGCCAGCAGCACGGCCGCCGGGAAGAACGCGGCCCACTCGACATCGGTCACCATGCGGTGACGTCTACCCCGTACGGCGCGAGGTGGCACAGGAGGTGGGCCGAACGCCGGCCCGTGACCCGGCCCGGTCCACGGGCCGGGCGGCGCACCCTACGGTCGCAGCGCCTCCCGCACGCCGCGGCAGGCGTCGATCGCGCGGGTCGTGGCCTGGGTGCACAGGCGGCAGTGTTCGTGACTGCCGGCGTGCGCGCGGCACAGGTCGTTGCTGCGTTCGCAGGCGACCGCGCACGCGTCGAGCTGCGCGGCCAGCAGCCGGGTCTCCCCGCCGCCCTCGCGCAGCAGCAGCCGCAGGGTCGCTCCGACGACGTCATGGCAGTCCAGGTCGGCGCGGACCGCTTCGCGCATCCGGTCCGCGTCGTCGGACGCGAGCATCCCCGTAGCGCAGACCAGGACGGCCTTCTCGCAGTCGGCGAGGGCGTCGGTGGCCGGGGCCAGCACATCGGTGCCGAGCCGGGCCTTGGTGGTGATGCTGTCGAGGAGGGTGCGGGTCTGGAGCATGACGGCCTCCGTGTGCGGTGGTCCGGGCCGGTTCCGGCACCGCATCCCGGCGGCCGGAGGGTGGCCCGTGGATGTCCTTCGGGCCGAACGTACCGCCGTCCGGCGCGGCGGGACAGGCACCCGGCCGTCCGTCTTCGCGGCCGGCCGCCCGGCTCGTCCGGTCCGTCCGGCACACCCGGCACGTCCGGTCCCGTCCGCCCTCGCCCGGCGCACCCCAAATTGGCATCGCAAAATCCAGTTCAGTACGGTGTGCTCGTGCGACTGACGAAGAGCACCGACATCGCGCTCCGCATCGCCATGCGGCTGGCGGTCCTCGAAGGACGGGGCGACGCGCCGACCACCCGCGAGGTGGCCGGCGCCGTCCAGGTCCCGTACACGCACGCCGCCAAGGTGGTGAGCAGACTCCAGCACCTGGGCGTCGTGGAGGCCCGGCGCGGGCGCAACGGCGGACTGACGCTGACCCGGGCGGGCCGTACCGGTTCCCTGGGGCACCTGGTGCGCGAGCTGGAAGGCGTCGGCGACGTGGTGGGGTGCGAGGACGATCCGCCCTGCCCGCTGCGCGCGGCCTGCCGGCTGCGGGGCGCCCTGCGTGCCGCGCAGGAAGCGTTCTTCGCCTCGCTCGATCCGTTGTCCATCGAGGATCTGGTGGGTACCCCGACCGGCCCTCTGCTGCTCAGCCTGTCGCCCCGGCCGGAGGGCTGAACGGCCCTACGCACGGCACCACCCCCGCTCATACGCTTGCGGCGAAATGCGAATCTAAGATGCAAGTTAAATTCGCCACAGCGTCACCACCGACCACCACAACCCTTCAGCACTTCCCGAGAACCGGAGCACCCGATGTTGTCGTCCACGTCCGCCGAGACCGTCCGCGCCACCCTTCCCGCGGTCGGAGCGGCCATCGGTGAGATCACCCCGCTCTTCTACGACAAGCTGTTCGCCGCCCACCCCGAGCTGCTCCGCGACCTGTTCAACCGCGGCAACCAGGCCAACGGCAGCCAGCGCCAGGCACTCGCCGGCTCCATCGCCACTTTCGCGACGTACCTCGTCGAGCACCCGGACGAGCGCCCCGACGCGATGCTGGAGCGCATCGCGCACAAGCACGCCTCGCTCGGCGTCCGCGCCGACCAGTACCCGATCGTGCACAAGCACCTGTTCGAGGCCATCGTCGAGGTCCTGGGCGACGCCGCCACCCCGGAGGTCGCGGCGGCCTGGGACGAGGTGTACTGGCTGATGGCGAACGCCCTGATCGCCGTCGAGAAGCGGCTGTACGAGACGGCGGGCACGCCGGACGGTGACGTCTGGCGGGAGTACCGCGTCACCGGCCGCCTCCAGGAGACCGAGGACGTGGTGACCTTCGTCGTACAGCCGGTGGACGGCGCCCCGGTCCCGGCGTCCCGGCCCGGCCAGTACGTCTCCGTACAGGTACGGCTCGCCGACGGCGCCCGGCAGATACGGCAGTACAGCCTGTCCGGGCAGCCGGACGGCGGCCTGCAGTTCTCCGTGAAGCGCGTGACCGGCGACGCGTCCGGCTCCCCGGCGGGCGAGGTCTCCCACCACCTGCACACCCACGTGCACGACGGCGCGGTCCTGCGCGTCAGCGCCCCGTTCGGCGACGTGGTGCCGGCGGAGAACGACCGCCCGCTGCTGCTCGCCTCGGCCGGCATCGGCTGCACGCCCATGATCGGCATCCTGTCCCGGCTCGCCGCCGACGGCTCCGGCCGCCGTGTCGTCTCCGTGCACGCCGACCGCTCCCCGGCCACCCACGCCTTCCGCTCCGAACTGCACCAGCTGACGGAGAAGCTGGACAACGCCACGGCCGAGGTCTGGTACGAGGACCCGGCGGGCGCGGACGAGGCCGCCGCGGCCGGCACCGTCCACGAGGGCCGGATCGACCTGAGCCGGATCGACGTCCCGGAAGGCACCATCGCCTACCTCTGCGGCCCGGTGCCCTTCATGAAGGCCGCCCGCGGCCAGCTCCTGGCGGCAGGCGTGGGCGCCGCGGACATCCACTACGAGGTGTTCGGCCCCGACCTGGGCCTCTGACCTGGACGTGCGCCCGGCCCACCGGCCGGGCGCCCCACCCGTCCCGGGCACCTCGACGTTACCCATCCGTAACCTACCGACGGGTTACCAGCGGTAAGAAGCGCACCTTACTCTCCAGTCACTTCAGTCTTGAAGCACTAGGAGCAGTAGATGTCGCCCTCCCGCCCCACGCTGCGCACCACCGTCGGCACCGTCTCCGCGGCCGTGCTCGCCACCACCACCCTCGCGGGCGCCCCGGCGGCGAACTCCGCCACCGCCGCACCGCACGCCGCCGCCGCGAGTGCCCCCGCGGCCGGCGTCGCCACCCAGCGGGAACTCGCGGCGAAGTTCCCGGACGTGAAGTTCGTCGACATCGAGGGCGACGGCGGCATCACCCTGAAGGCCAACGTCTTCACCCCGGACGACGCCGTGCCCGGCCGCCGCTACCCGCTCATCGTGCTGCCCACCAGCTGGGGCATGCCGCAGATCGAGTACGTCGTACAGGCCAAGAAACTCGCCGACGCCGGGTACGTGGTGGTGGGCTACAACTCGCGCGGCTTCTGGCAGTCCGGCGGACAGATCGAGACGGCCGGTCCCCCGGACATCGCCGACGCCTCCAAGGTCATCGACTGGGCGCTGGCCCACACCCCGGCCGACCCGGGGAAGGTGGGCATGGGCGGCGTCTCGTACGGCGCCGGAATCAGCCTGCTGACCTCGGCCTTCGACAAGCGCGTCAAGGCGGTCGCGGCGCTCAGCGGCTGGGCCGACCTGATCGACTCGATCTACAGCGGCCGCACCCAGCACCAGCAGGCGGCCGCACTGCTGGGCGGCCTCGGCTCGCTCACCGGACGCCCCAGCCCCGAGCTGAAGACCATCCTCAAGAACTTCCTCGCCTCCGACCTGGCCAAGGAAGGCGACATGATCAAGTGGGGCGCGAAGCGGTCCCCGGTCACCTACCTGGACCGGATCAACGCCAACGGCGCGGCGATCATGCTGGGCAACGCCTGGGGCGACTCGCTCTTCCCGCCCAACCAGTACGCCGACTTCTACGAGAAGCTCAAGGGCCCCAAGCGGCTGGAGTTCCGGCCCGGCGACCATGCCACCGCCGAGGGGCTGGGCCTGCTCGGCCTGCCCAACGACACCTGGGACCACACCAGGCGCTGGTTCGACCACTACCTCAAGGGCGCCGACAACGGCGTCGACCGCGAGGCGCCCGTACAGCTGAAGTCCCGCTCCACCGGCGCCTACGAGGGCTACAAGAGCTGGAAGGACGTCCCCTCCGGGAACCGCCGCATCGAGCTGAACGGCACCCGGCAGATCCGCACCAACCGCGACTCCGGCGCCAACGGCGGCACCATCTTCCTCTCCAGCCTCCTGGACCAGTTCTCCAAACTGCCGCCGATGGCCTCCATCCCGCTGCTGCCGCGCTCGGCCGCCGCCGTGTGGCAGACCGAGCGGTACACCTCGGCGCAGCACGTACGCGGTACGGCGAAGCTGCACACCACCGTCACCAGCACCGCGGAGAGCGGCACCGGCATCGCCTACCTTTACGACGTGGGGCCGCTCGGCCTCGGCAAGTTGGTCTCGCACGCACCGTTCACCTTCCACGGCAAGGCGCCGGGCCGCCCGTTCGGCGTGGACCTGGAGCTGTTCTCGACGGCGTACGACGTCCCGGCCGGCCACCGGCTGGCGGTGGTCGTTGACTCCGTCGACCCGCTCTACATCGAGCACAACCCGTCCGGCGCCGAGCTCACCTTCTCCTCCCCGGCGAGCGACCCGTCGTGGGTGTCGGTGCCGGTACGCGACTGAGAGCCTGTGTCCCGGGCCGGGGTCAGCGCTGCTGCTGCGCGCCGGGCAGCAGCGTCCCCGGCTCCGGCGCGTTGATATCCACCGCGTCCGTCTTCAGGCTCCCGCGCTGCCGCTTGGCGACGCGGTGCGCGCACCACGACAGCAGCATGCACAGACCGATGTAGATCGGCGAGACAATCATGACGACCGGGATGAAGGGCAGGTCGTAATCGAGGTTGGAGGCGATCAGCTTGCCGGCGTGCAGGAACTCCTCGTACGTGATCAGGAACCCGAGCGAGGTGTCCTTCAGCGCGACGACCAGCTGACTGATGATCGTGGGCAGCATGGCCCGGACCGCCTGCGGCACCAGGACGTGCGTCATGACCTGCGTCTTGCGCATCCCCAGCGCGTACGCGGCCTCCCGCTGCCCCCGGTCGACCGAGTGGACACCGGCCCGGAACACCTCGGCCAGCACCGAGCCGTTGTACAGCGTCAGCCCCGCGATCAGCGCGTACAGCGGCTCGGCCTGCAGCGCCACGTACACGAAGAAGATCATGACCAGTACGGGCATCGCCCGGAAGAACTCCACCAGCAGCGTGCTCACCCAGCGGACCGGCGCATGGTCGGAGAGCCGCCCGGCGGCCAGCACCGCGCCCAGCACGAGCGAGAGCACGGCCGCGCAGGCGAACGCCTTCAGCGTGTTGCCCAGCCCTTCGAGCAGCAGCTCCTGGATACCCTTGTACGCGAACGGCGTCCACTTGCGGGCGCTGAACTGGCCGGTGTCGATCAGCAGGTACACGGCCCAGGCCACGATGGCGAGGATCACCACGGTCGCCGCGGTCCCGTAGAGCCGGTGCCGGCGCCTGGTGTGCGGTCCGGGTACGTCGTAGAGGGCGGTGGTGGCGGTCATCGGGGAACCCCCCAGCGCTTTTCCAGCACGTTGAACAGCGCGCTGATGGTCAGGGTCACGATCAGATAGCCGACGGCGATCCAGACGAAGGTCCAGATGATGCTGTAGCCCAGCTCGTTGAGCGTCTTGTAGGTGCCGAGGAGTTCGACGACGCTGAACGACCCGGCGATCGCGGAGTTCTTGGCGAGCGCGATGAGCGTGGAGCCGACGGGCGGGATGACGGTGCGGAACGCCTGCGGCAGCACCACGTCGCCCAGGGTCTGCGAGAAGGTCATGCCGAGGCTGCGGGCGGCCTCGCCCTGCCCCACCGGGACGGTGTTGATGCCGGAGCGCACCGCCTCGCAGATGAAGGCGGAGGTGTAGCAGCCCAGCGCGAGGATGGCGAAGATCTTGAAGGGCAGTACGACGCCGAAGCGCGGCAGCCCGAGCAGCACCGCGAAGAACAGCAGCGTCAGCGGCGTGTTGCGCAGCACCGCCACCCACACGGCGCCGAACACCCGCAGCGAGCCGACCGGCGCCACCCGGAAGGCCGCCATCAGGACTCCGACGACGAGCGCGAGCAGCGAGGCGAAGACGGTCAGTTCGACGGTGCCGAGCAGGCCCTTCCCGTAGAGGGAGAAGTTGTCCAGGAGCACGTTCATTCGGTCGGTCCTCGTCCTCAGCTCGCCGGGTAGCGGTCGATCGCGGGCGGCCGCGGAGCGGGGACGCCGGACAGGCCCAGCGTCGCGTCGTACGCCTTCTTCCAGTCGCCGTTCTTCTCGTGCGCGGCGAGCGCGTCGTCCAGCGCGAGGCGCAGGGCGGTGTCCCCGCGCGGCACCCCGATGCCGTACGGCTCCTCGGAGAACGGCTTGCCGGCCAGCTTCAGCTCGTCGGGCACCTTGGCGGCGTAGCCCATGAGGATCGCGTCATCGGTCGTGACGGCGTCGACCTGATAGGTGAGCAGGTTGTCCACACACACCGAGTACGTGTCGTAGGCGACCAGGTCGGCCTTGGGATAGTCCGCCTGGATGCGCTGGTACGGGGTGGAACCGGCCGCCGAGCAGACCTTCCGGCCCGCCAGGTCCCGCGGCCCGTCGATCCCCTTCTGGTCCTTGCGCACCAGCAGGCCCTGCCCCGCCATGTAGTACGGGCCGGCGAAGCCCACCTGCTGCTTGCGCTTGGCGTTGATGGTGTAGGTGCCGACGTAGAAATCGATCTGGCCGTTCTGCAGGGCCGTCTCGCGGTTGGCGGAGGCGATGGTCTTGAACTGGACCGTCTTCGGGTCGAACCCGAGGGAGGCGGACATCATCTTAGCGATCTCGACGTCGAAGCCGGTGTATGTGCCGGAGGCCGGGTCCCGCTCGCCCATGTACGGCTGGTCCTCCTTGGCGCCGACGACCAGCCGGCCGCGGCTCTCGGCCTTGCGCCAGGTCGCGGAGGCGGGCAGCCGGAATCCCCCGGCGGTCGCGTAACGCGGCAGTTCACTGCCCTTGGGACCCTTGACGGGCGGGCTGCCGGACTTGCCGCAGCCGGCGGCCAGCAGGGCGGCGGCGGTCAGCGCGAGCGCCACGAGGGCGGTTCGGGTCTGGTGCATGGCGGCGCCCCCGGTCAGTGCTTGAGGATCTTGGAGAGGAAGTCCTTGGCGCGGTCGCTCTCGGGCGCGGTGAAGAACTCCTCCGGCGTGCGGTCCTCGACGATCCGGCCGTCGGCCATGAAGACGACACGGTTGGCCGCGGAGCGCGCGAAACCCATCTCATGGGTGACGACGACCATCGTCATGCCCTCCTGCGCGAGCTGCTGCATGACCTCCAGCACCTCGTTGATCATCTCCGGGTCGAGGGCGGAGGTCGGCTCGTCGAACAGCAGCGCCTTCGGCTCCATGGCCAGCGCGCGGGCGATCGCCACCCGCTGCTGCTGCCCGCCGGAGAGCTGCGCCGGATACTTGTCGGCGTGCGCGGCCAGCCCCACCCGCTCCAGGAGTTCGCGGGCCCGCTGCTCGGCCTCCTCCTTCTTGCGCTTACGGACCTTGACCGGCGCGAGCATCACATTGGCCAGCACGCTCTTGTGCGCGAAAAGGTTGAAGGACTGGAAGACCATGCCCACTTCGGCGCGCAGTCCGGCCAGTTCACGGCCCTCTTCGGGCAGCGGGCGGCCGTCCAGGGTGATGGTGCCGGACTCGATCGGTTCGAGGCGGTTGATGGTGCGGCACAGGGTGGACTTGCCGGACCCGGAGGGCCCGATGACGACCACCACCTCGCCACGGCCGACGGTGAGGTCGATGTCCTGGAGGACATGCAGTTTCCCGTAGTGCTTGTTGACCCCGCGCAGCTCGATCAGCGCATCACCGGCCATGTGCAGCCTGCTCACTCTCATCCGTACAGCCAGGACACCGCAAGACCCCGCAAACTACCCGCCCGAAAGCAGCACTTTTCCCCTGACACGCACGAATAAGTCGATAACCCTCGATTACCGGGTAAAGTACGCACGGACAGCACGCCCCCGCACCCGGTCCCGGCCCTGACCCACCGGACATCCCCTAGGTACCCAGTGCCTGCCTGCGTACCTAGCCTGTGGGGCATGGGTGACAACCGGCCTGTCTTCCAGCGCATCGCCGACGACCTGCGGCGGCAGATCGACGACGGGGTCCTGCCCGTCGGCGCACGGATGCCGTCCCGCTCCGAGCTGAAGCGGGCGTACGAGGCCAGCGACCAGACCGTGGACCGCGCGGTCCGCGTCCTGAAGGCCGCCGGGTACGCGGAAGGCCAGTTCGGGCGCGGGGTGTTCGTGGCCGACCGGGCGCCGATCGGCACCCTGCTGCGCTCCACGGGCGCGGTGGACTCCCCCTTCGCCGCCCGGATCGCCCTGGAGGGATCACCCGACGGCACCCCGCTGACCTGGGAGGCGTCCTCGTCGACGGACGCGGCGTGCGACCGGGTGGCCCGGCGGCTGTGCATCGTGCCGGGCACCGGCGTCGTACGGTCGGTGTACGAATACCTGGCCAATCGGCAGCCCGTACAACTCGCCACGAGCTGGGAACCGCTCGCCATCACCGAGGGCACCGACGTCGTCTTCCCGGAGTGCGGCCCCTATGCCCGGCGCGGGGTGCGGGGGCGCATGGCCGCCATCGGGATCCGGGTGGTACGCGCCGAGGAGCGCGTGGGGTCCCGGCCTGCTTCCAGTGCCGAAGCTGAGGCACTGGGCTGCTCTCCCGGGCAGTGCGTGACGGTCGTGGAACGCACACATTTCGACGCGGACGGGCGGGCCGTGGAGACCTCGGACATCGTCGTACGGGCCGACCGGTGGCGGCTCGCGTACGACATCGGGTTCGTGTGACCGTGCCGGGCGTGGCCGACGGCGGCGGTCAGCTCTCGGCGGCCTCCGCGTAGAGCTGACACAGTTCGGGCGCGCCGTTAGCCGCCCAGTCCCGGCCCGCCGTCACCACGTCCACCTCCCGGCCGGACGCCAGCCGCACCACCGGCTCACCGCCGGGCCACACCTTCCAGGACGCGCCGGGCACCGTCCGGACCAGCACCGTTCCCAGATAGCAGCCCGCGTCGTTGCCGAGCCAGGTCACCACGTCCGGGTCGTCGCGCCACGCCGGCCGCAGCTGGTCCAACGCCTCCAACGAGTGCGCCGAGTCGTCCAGTTCCACGCCTTCGGTCTCGGCCTGGGCACGCAGCAGCTCACACTCCGCCAGGAGCATCGCCGCGCCTTCGGGGTCGTCTTCGACAGCGGGGACCACGTCCGGGCGCTTGCGCCACTTGTCCAGGAAAGACATGTTCATGGGCGTAGCGTCCCACTCGGGCCGGGGCGGTGGCCACAGGCGCGCGGCAGGCCATGGCCGGATCACCGCCCCGGGCCGCCGGTTCCGGCCGGTGTTCCGGCTCGGCCCGGTGCTCGATCTGCGTTCGGCCTCGTGCCCGACCTCGGTTCCAGCGAAAGGGAAACCGTATGCGCGTACGACTATGGGGAACGCTCCTCGCCCCGGCTCTCTGCCTCTCCCTCGCCCCCACGGCCACCGCGGCGAAAGCCGCGGACTCACTCCAACGGGTCGCGGCCCCGGCGCCATTGGAGAGACTCTTCGACAACACGGCGGTCAGCGAACCGTCCGATCCGGCGTCGGCGGACTTCGACGGTGCCGGCAACTCACTGTCCGCGCGGGACCTCGCCGCGGCGGGCTGGACCCCGGGTCGGGTGCTGACCCTCGACGCGGCCCGGCTGCGGTGGCCACGTACCGCCGCGGGCCGCCCGGACAACGTACGGGCCGACGGCCAGACGGTCCGGCTGTGCGGACGCGGTGACGCGCTCTCGCTGCTGGTGGCCGCGACGGGCGGCACGGTGACCGGGAGCGGCACGGTCCGCTACCGGGACGGGTCGCGCAGCACGTACCGGCTGACCGCGCCGGACTGGCGTACGGGCCCGCTGAGCACCAAGGCGGTGGCGCTGCCGCACATCAACACGCCCGGTGGCCAACGGGCGGAACGGGTACGGCTGTACGCGGTGAGCGTACCGGTGACACGCGGGCGTGAGGTCGCCTCGGTCGTCCTGCCCGCGGACCCCGGGCCGCGCGCCGACCTGCATGTGTTCGCCGCGGCGGTGCGCGACAACGGCGCGGGCTGGACGGCCGGTTGGGCGACCGCCACGGGCGGGTACGCCCAGCGCGGGCCCTGGCACGACCAGACGCTGCGGCTGGTCGTGCACACCGGCGCGGGCGGGCCGCGGGCCCGGATCAGACTGGCGAACACCTTCGCGTCGGCGCCGGTGCGCTTCGGGGCGGCGAGCGTGGCCGTGCGGGGCGCGGACGGGGGCGCGGAAGCCGCCCGCAAGCCGGTACCGCTGACGTTCGGCGGGCGGCGGAACGTACAGATCCCGGCCGGCGCCCAGGCGTACAGCGACCCGGTGCCCTTCACCGTGCCCGCGGGCCGCGATCTGCTGGTCAGCCTCCATCTGCCGGGCACGGTGACGGCGGCGCCGGTGCACGCGGGGTCCCAGCAGGTCTCGTACGTCAGCGCGTCCGGCAGCGGCGACCGTACGGGTGACCTCAGCGGCGCGGCGTACCCGGGCACGCTGACCGGCTGGCCGTTCCTGACCGGGGTGGAGGTCGCGGGCGGACCGGGCACGGTCGTGACGCTCGGGGACTCCATCACCGACGGTGCACTCTCCACGCCGGGCACCAACCGGCGCTGGCCGGACGTGCTGGCCGGCCGCCTCCAGGCCCAGCACGGCCTGCCGCGGTACGGCGTGGCCAACAGCGGCATCGACGCGAACCGGGTGGTCACCGACCGCTATCCGGGTGACGGCATCAGCCCCGTCACCGGCGGGGTCAGTGCCCTGCACCGGCTGGAGCGGGACGTACTGGCCCAGCCCTCGGTCCGTACGGTCGTGGTCTTCGAGGGCACCAACGACATACGGGCCGGAACTCCGGTGCGCGAGGTCGTGGCCGGGCTGCGGACCATCGCCCGGAGCGCGCACGAGCGCGGGCTGCGGGCAGTGGCCGCGACCATCACACCGTGCGAGGGCTTCGCGGACTGCCCGGCGGAGGTCGACGCCCGGCGCAACGCCGTGAACGCCGCCATCCGGGGGCGAGGCGCGGGCTTCGACGCCGTACTGGACTTCGACGCGGTACTCCGGGACCCGGCACATCCGCAGCGGCTGCTGCCCGCGTACGACAGCGGCGACCACCTGCACCCCGGCGACGCGGGCCTGCGGGCGCTCGGGGAGTCGGTCGAGCTGCGCGCGCTTGTACCGAAGGCGCACTAACGGGGGCAGCCTGAAGTTCTGACACGGCCGACAGGGAGAGAACCCGGGCCGGGGCCGGCAGACGCGCGCCGGCCCCGGATCTCCTACCCATGAACCGGAACCCGTCCGGAACCGGTCCGGAACCGGTCCGGAACCGGTCCGGAACCGCCTCAGACCTCCAGATCGACGACCACCGGCGCGTGGTCCGAAGCCCCCTTGCCCTTGCGCTCCTCACGGTCGACATAGGCGTCCGAGACGGCCTTGGCGAACGGCTCGTTGCCGTACACCAGGTCGATGCGCATGCCCTTGTTCTTCGGGAAGCAGAGCTGGCGGTAGTCCCAGTAGGTGAACGGCTTGTCGTACTTCAGCGGGCGCGGCACCACGTCCGACAGACCGGCCTCGCGCAGGGCGGTCAGGGCGGCGCGCTCGGCGGGCGTCACATGGGTCATGCCCTCGAAGACGGAGGTGTCCCACACGTCGTCGTCGGTCGGCGCGACATTGAAGTCGCCGAGGATCGCGAAGGGCCGCGGGCCCGCCGCGTCCTCGGCGACGGCCGCCTTCAGCGCCTCGAACCACTGGAGCTTGTACGCGAAGTGCGCATGGTCGATCTCGCGGCCGTTGGGCACGTACACCGACCAGACGCGGGCCGGGCCGCAGGTCGCGGAGACCGCGCGGGGCTCCTGCACCCCTTCGTACTCCGGGCCGCCGGCCAGCCCGGTGGTCACGTCCTCCAGCCCGACCTTCGACAGCAGCGCGACACCGTTCCACCGGCCGGTGGCGTTGACCGCGGCTTCGTAGCCCAGCTCGCGCAGCTGGTCGTACGGGAACTGCTCGGCCGAGCACTTGGTCTCCTGCACGCACAGCACGTCTGTGCCGGTGTTCTCCAGCCAGGCCAGCAGCCTCGGGAGGCGGGCGGTGATCGAATTGACGTTCCAGGTCGCGATGCGCATGTCCGTAACCTACAGCGGGGGTGTGACAGTCAGTTCAAACCGGTGCTCTGACCGGGGGTGAGGCGGGCGTGGTCGGCACCGCCGAGCCGCTCGATCATGCCGTCGTACACGGGACGGGCATGGTCCTGGAGCAGGCTGTCGTGCACATCGATGGCACGGCGCGGCCGGACCTCGCGTACGTAGTCGATGACCTCGGCGACCTTGTTCCACGGCGCGTGCACGGGCAGCAGCAGCGTGTCCACCGTACGGCCCTGCGGAACGGTGAGCGCGTCACCCGGGTGGAAGACGGTCGCACCGTCGTCCTCGGTGGTGATCAGATATCCGACATTGGTGACCCGGGGGATATCCGGGTGGATCACCGCATGCAGCTGCCCGTGCACCTCGACGTCGAAACCGGCGGCAGTGAAGGCGTCCCCCTCACCGACCGTGTGCACCCGCCCGGGGAAGGCCGCGGAGAGCTGCTCGGCGACGCTGGCCAGGGTCCAGATCTCGGCACCCCGGTTGGCCTCCATGCCCGCGCGCAGCCGCTCCTCGTCAAAGTGGTCCATGTGCTCATGGGTGATCAGAATGGCGTCGGCGCCGACCGCCGCGTCCTGCTCGCTGAAGACACCGGGGTCGATGACGAGCACCTGCCCGTCCTTCTCCAGCCGGACACAGGCATGGGTCTTCTTCGTGAGTTCCATACCCCCATCTTGCCGCGCGGACGGCCGGCGCCCACCGAGGGGACGCGCGAATAACACAGCAGCAGGGAGCTCGGCCCCTCCCCCTTGCCCCCTCACTCCTCCGGCGTGGTCTCCTCCCGAATCACCCGCTGCGCCACGGCAAACGCCGCATTGGCCGCCGGCACCCCGCAATACACCGCGGTATGCAGCAGGACTTCCTTGATCTCCGTGGGGGTGAGCCCGTTGCGCAGCGCGGCGCGGGTGTGCAGGGCCAGCTCGTCCCGGTGGCCCTGGGCGACCAGCGCGGTGAGCGTGATGATGCTGCGGGTACGCCGGTCCAGCCCCGCACGGGTCCACATCTCACCCCACGCGTAGCGGGTGATGAACTCCTGGAAGTCCCCCGTGAAGCCGTCGGTCCCCTCCTCCACCTGGTCCACGTGCGCGTCACCGAGCACCTCGCGGCGGACCTTGATCCCCTGCTCGTACGCGCCGCCCCGGACCGCCACCGGCTGGGCGAGGCCGGACTCGATGGCCGCCGGCGTCATCGGCGGGGGCGGCGACGCGGGCCCCAGCACCGGCTTCGGCGCCGCGGCACCGATCGCGGCCTGCGGAGCGGCGCCCGGCTTGTCGTGCCAAGCGACGGTGAAGTGCCGGATGAGCAGCTCGGTGACGGCGGCGGGCTGCTCGACGGGCGCCAGATGGGACGTACCGGGAACGAGCGCCAGGCTCGCGTCCGGAATGCCGGCCACCAGGGTCCGGGCATCGGTGGTCGGGGTCACCTGGTCCTCGGAACCCACCACGACGAGGGTGGGCACCCCGATCCGCTGAAGCGACGTACGGACGTCGAAGGAGGCCATCGCCTCACAGGCGGCGATGTAGCAGCCGGGGTCGGTGGTCCGCACCATCTGGACGGCCCACTCGACGATGGCGGGCTGCGCCCCCGCGAAGCCCCCGGTGAACCACCGCTCGGGCGAGGTACGGGCGATCGGGTCCAGCCCGTTCGTACGGATCACCACACCACGCTGCCGCCACGAGTCGGCGGTACCGTACCGCGGCGACGAGGAGACCAGGGCGAGCGAGGTGACCCGCTGCGGCCGGGTGAGCGCCAGCTGCGCGCCGATCGCCCCACCGATGGAACAGCCCACATACCCGAACCGCTCCACCCCGAGCACATCGAGAGTCGCCACCAGCCGGTCGGCCAGCTCCGCGACGGAGGTCGCCGGATAGGCGGGCGAACCCCCATGACCGGGCAGGTCGAACCGGACAACCCGCCAGTGACGGGTCAACTCGGGGATCTGCCGGTCCCACATATGCCATGTGGTACCAAGCGCCGCACCCAGCACCAGGCAAGGTGCGTCTTCCGGCCCGTCAGAGCGGTATTGCAGGGTCTTCACCGTCGTCTCACTCACCCGCCCGACCCTCTCATCTGTCACAAGATGTCACATCGCCAGGGTGAATCTAGCGGCTCTTGTCTACCTTGCACCGGCAGGTCGGAGCACTGTCGGCGTCCTTGAGCATCCAGGTATCTGTTCACTGGCGTACTCGTGACCACGTCGGCAGCGCGGGCGCGCGCCCGGTAAGAGACTTGGCCGCAGCCGGACTGGACCTCCTGAGCATGGCTACCGGTCCACAACCGGTAGCCGGACTCCGAGTCCGCCTCAACTCTGCTGGCCACACGGCTCGGCAAGTCGCCCGGCGGGCGGACCGCATGACTCACCCTTGCTCCTCCGGCACATTCCCGTGCAGGCCGTCCCATGTGGTGGCGGCTCCGCGGAGGTCCTCTACATCCGGCTTGACATACCACCTCTTGGTCGTCTTTGCGTTTGTGTGTCCGGCCCAACGTGCGAGGATGTGGTCCGGCACGCCGTTGTTGGCCAGGAAGGTGAAGCACGACGAGCGAGCGTCGTAAAGCCTGACGCGACGGAGACCGAGAAGCTTCATAAGCCGGTACGCGCGCCGACGAAGCTGCTTGATCGTGAAGACTTCGCCCGACTCATGTACCACCACGTAGCCGGACACGACGTACGCCTCCCCCAGAGTAATTCTCTCCTCGGCCTGGAAGAGCTTCGAACGCTTTGAGGGCGGCTGACACCGAAGCCGGAAGCGGGCGGCAGATCCCGCTCACTCGCATGAGACTTGGTGTCCTTCTCCACCACGTACCGGTTGCCCATCATCGTCCGCGTGTTGGCGATGACGATCGTGGCTTTCTCCAAGTCAACGTCTTCCCACCGAAGGCCGCAGACTTCAGCTGGACGAAGGCCCATGAGTGAAAGAAGAAGCGCAGCGCAGAGAAGTTCTCCCCTCATGCCGTAAATGAGCTTTTGCACCTCCGGGAGGCTCCGCGCGAGAACTGAGAGGCGGTGTCGGTCTGCGCCCACCGTCATGCCGCTGTCGCCGACGGACGCCGGCGCATCCGTGGTGGGCAGTGCTCAACCAACCGCCCACGAGCGAAGCGCGCGGGTCAGACGAAGCCACTTCGCCATCCTTATACGCCATGTCGCTTCCGGGTTAACAGAAGCGACATGGCGCATAGCATCAAACCCGATCGTCCTGTTGCACCACTCCTCTCACGGACATCCGTACCCAGCCGCACAAGGCGGCGTGACTATCGGCTTCCATCGAGTGCGGACTCCGTTTGCTTCGGCTCGGGCTGGGATTGCGGATCGGGTCCCGGATCGGGCTGGGGGGTGCGCTGTGCGGCGCTGCCGGAAGTGGCCTTGCCTGTCCAGTCGTCGATGAAGCGGACCTTGAAGGTGTCACCGAGCTTGCCGGGATCGATACGCAGATCGAAAGAACCACTGCCGGAATACCCGGACTGGTCGAACCACTTCCCGTCGGCACCCAGAACCTGCATCTGCCCCTTGCCGTCGTCATCGCCGAGCGTGGTGCCCTTGACGACAACCTGACTGCCGGACCACGACACCTCGGACACCTTCGGAGCCGGATAAGCATTCGGCACCTCGACGACCGGACCGGTCTCTCCGCTGGGGTAGACCTGCCTGGCCTTCAGGTGCGCCCAGTCCCAGGAAGACTTCCACTTCCCATAAAGGTACTTGTCGAAGATTTTCCCTCCGCTCGACGGATCAGTGGTGCCGGGAGAGGTCTCCCAACTGCCGTCCGCCTTCTGGAACTGCACCTTCGCACCGGACTGCCCGGAGCCCCCGAACATCCGGCCCTTGTCCCCGTTCTCACCGATCAACTTCAGCTTGAGCGGAGCGCGATGGCGGAGTTCCCCGGATTCCGGCGTGGGCTTGTGGGTCCAGTCGTCGATGAAGCGGACCTTGAAGGTGTCACCGAGCTTGCCGGGATCGATACGCAGATCGAAAGAACCACTGCCGGAGTACCCGGACTGGTCGAACCACTTCCCGTCGGCACCCAGAACCTGCATCTGCCCCTTGCCGTCGTCATCGCCGAGCGTGGTGCCCTTGACGACAACCTGACTGCCGGACCACGACACCTCGGACACCTTCGGAGCCGGATAAGCATTCGGCACCTCGACGACCGGACCGGTCTCTCCGCTGGGGTAGACCTGCCTGGCCTTCAGATGCGCCCAGTCCCAGGAAGACTTCCACTTCCCATAAAGGTACTTGTCGAAGATTTTCCCTCCGCTCGACGGATCAGTGGTGCCGGGAGAGGTCTCCCAACTGCCGTCCGCCTTCTGGAACTGCACCTTCGCACCGGACTGCCCGGAGCCCCCGAACATCCGGCCCTTGTCCCCGTTCTCACCGATCAACTTCAGCTTGAGCGGCAGGACGGGCAGGATCTCGACGGGTATGCTGTCGAAATTCGAGGGGTTCCGCGGGTCGGAGACCACCAGGTTGGCCATGCCGGCGGGCACATCGATCGGAACGGCGACCCCGGAGGCATCGAAATATGCGGAGATCGAGGAAGAACCTTCGATCGTGGCCGTGTTGCCGAGAAGGAAGTGCCTCCCTTGAGCCACCAACTGGAATTCTACGTCACCGATGGGCTTCGAGGAGTTGGTCCACCCGTGCAATTCCATCTTATCGCCGGCCCGGACCCGGCTCGTCGTTGCGCTTACTCTCCACTGCACCTGCGACTTGTCGGGATCGGTGATGAAATGGAAGGTACGCTCATCATTCTGCCCGGGGAGAGCGTCTTCTGTGACGTAAATGTCTTGTGTGCCGGTGGGTACGTCACTCGGCCGTACCGCTGCACCCCACGTCCCGTCATCACTCACGCGCCCACCCGATTTGAGTGGCATGGCCTTACGCTTCGAGCCGTAGAACAGGGTGATCCGCGCACCGGGTTCACCGACGCCTCCGAAGTCGACCTGGGTGAACGCCTTGGAGATCGACGTCCCTTCGCGGGGCGTGGTGAACAGGACGGGCTGGGTGCCGAGTTCGATGTTCAGAGTGATCGGCGACGAGTTCCGTTCTCGATGGTCGGTCTTCTGGACAACCCGGAACTCGAACGCGCCGGTCGCCAGCTCCCCGTCGGCGAATGTCGCATTGACACCCCACTCCCCGTCCGGCCCGACGAGCCCGGTGAAGCCCGTCAACGTATTCCATGACTCGGCGCCCGCCTTGCGGTAGTCCAGCGTCAACGTGGCGCCGGGCTCTCCGGTGCCGCCGAAGTTGATCCGGCCGTTCTTCCGGCCCACCTGCATCGTGGAGCCGTTCGCGGGCTTGGTGATCACGGGAGCGGCGACGCCCTGACCGGACTTGTCGGCCGCCCCGAACGCGCCGCCGCGCACGGTCGCCGTCGACATGAGTGCGGCAAGGCCCGGAGTGGCTGTCAGCGTCAACAGCGTCAGGGCCATGAGTGCGCCCAGGCCCACGGTGGCGAAGACCCATCGTGGCCGGCCGCGCAGCGTGCGCCCGCCGCGCAGTGCACCGCCCCTCGAACTCGCGGCTATGTGATGTCTCATCCTGCTCCTTTGCGCGGGACGGCAACCCATGCAGCCACCGGATGCAGTGCCTCGGCGGCTCGGTCGCCCGGTACGGCTTGTGCTGGCCATCGGTACGGGGCCCGGGCGTGGCGCTCCTGACGGACGCACAGGGCGCGGGAGCGACAGCTGCCGAGAGCAGCTGCCAGGCGGGCCGCCTCACCTTGAGTCGTGTCACCCGTCGGGGCTCGCTCGCTTCGTCTTCGCCCACCGAGCGAGAACGTTCGACGCTTGGCCACACGGACCCGACCATCTATGCAACGAGTGTTGCATATTCATCATCGTGCGACAAATTCGGTATGCGGTCCTCTCACCGGCCGGGCTGAGGGCCGACCGGTGTCACCGGGGCGACGCGGCGGTACCGGTACGGTGACCGGCGGATGGTGCCCGTGCTCGGTGGACCCGCTCCAGCAATTCCGCTTCTGCCGGAGGGGTCAGCGCCTCCTCGCCCTCGGAGCCGGGGCGCGGGTGGAGCTGGTGACGTCGGCCTGCAGGCGGGCGAGGGTGCGACGGATGAGGCGGGATATGTGCATCTGCGACAGGCCTAGTTCGGCAGCGATGTCCGCTTGGGAGAGGCCGGCGAAGAACCACATGTAGAGGATGCGGCGTTCACGCTCGGACAGGCGTGCCAAGGCAGGTTTGACCGCTTCACGGTCTTCGATGCGGGCGAAGCGGGCGTCTGCGGCACCGAGGGTGTCCACCAGCGCGAAACCGTCACCCTCGGTGCTCGCGGCCGCGTCGAGGGACACGGAGCGGTACGCCTGCAGGGCTTTGAGACCAAGGGCTATGTCGTCCTCGGTGAGATGGGTGTGGGCGGCCAGCTGAGCCGGTGTGGGGAGGCGATGGTCGAGGGTGGTGGTCAGCTCGTTTAACGCCACACGAACCTTGTTGCGGGCTTCTTGGGTACGGCGTGGAACGTGTACGTCCCAGGTGCAGTCCCGGAAGTGCCGCTTCAGTTCGCCGGTGATGGTGGGTATGGCGAAGGGTTCGAAGGCGTCGGCCTGTTCGGGGTCGAAGCGGTCGACGGCCTTGATGAGGCCGAGAGCGGCCACCTGCCGGAGGTCTTCGAGGTTTTCGCCGCGCTCGCGCATGCGCTGGGCCAGGCGATGGGCCAGGGGCAGCCAAGCGGTGATCACTTCACGGCGCAGTTGCTCCTTACGGGCACCGTCGGGAAGTGTGGCCAGGAGCCGGAATTGCGCCAAGCTGTCCGGGCAGTCGTGGCGGCGTCTTCCGCCTGAGGGCGCGGGATCGGTCATGGCGGCGCCTTTCCAAGAACTGGGCGGGGGGGGGTAGGGGTCGCGAGCGCCGGGCACTTCACCGGGGCGGCGGCCGCACCCTCACACGGGGGCTCGATCCGCAGCGGCCGCTCCGAAGCCATGCTCCGCCGCGAGGAGGTGCCGCCGGGGCGGCGGCCGGTGTGGGTGCGGAGTCCTTCCCCTGGATGACGACGAGGCCGTCGCCGTCGCTGCCGTACGTACGTCCCGAGTTGAGCCCGCCACCCGCGCCGCCACTGCCCGCACGTTCCGCCCCGCCGTCACGTTTCTTCCAGTCGTTGCTGCCGGTGGTTCGGCAGTACCCTCCCAGCCGGGCTCCGGGCTCCGGGCGGCCGGGTGCCGGTGAAGGCGCGCGTGCGGCTCTTCCGGTCCGGCACGATCGCCGAAGCGTTCATCGGGGTGCTGATCACCGGCTCGTCCGCATGCGGACCCGCCTGGTGCGCGACACCGAAGTACCCGGCCGCCGCCCCGGGCTCCGAGGCGCCGGTGTCCGCGGGCGGTGCACGAGTGGCGGGGTCGGGCCGTCATCTCATGCTCCCTTGTTCTCGCTACGCGGGCGGGAGGACGAGGACGTCACCCCCACGACGGCGTCGGCCGGGAGTTCGTCAGGTGCGGCTGCCGTGGTGTTGTCGTCGGGGACGGCCCCGGCCGTGCGGCGGCGGGTGGACCAGGCGGCGACACCGGCGACGATGGACCCGAGGGCCAGCAGGGCCAGGCCCCACAGGTCGGCGCCGGTGCGGGCCAGGGCCCCGCCCGGCTTGTCGCGGTCGGTCCCGGTGTCCGCTCCGGAGCCGTGGGAGGCGCCCGCGTTGTCGTCGACGGCCGTGTGCACGTCGCCGGTGTCACCGTCCTGCCCGTTCTGCTCGCCACTGGTGCTCCCGGCCGTACCGCCGTGCCCGTCAGCGTCCGTGTGGTCGTCGCCGCCGGTCGCCGTGCCCGTGACCTTGAGCGTGACGCGGGCCGTCGTACCCTCCAGGCTGGACGGCAGGTCCGCGGGGACGGTGAAGGTCAGCTTCAGGTGCTGGACTTCGTGGGGTGGCGCCGTCCGCGTTCCCAGATCGACCGCCTTGTCCAGTGCGGTCCCCGGGGCGGCGAGTCGCGTTCGTACGTCCGGGCAGTCGCCGTGTGCCCAAGGCTCCGAGCACTGCTCCACGCCGGCGCGCAGGCCCCCGCCGTCGGTGAGCCGGCCCTCGCCCCACAGGCTCGCCGTCTCCGTCAGCGGTTCGCTCCGACTGGAGATAACGTCCAGATACCGGGTCACCTGGTCACCTGGTTCGAGGCCGGGAGTATCGGCCGTCCACGCCGCTCCGGGTCCCGACGCGATGCGCAGGGTGTCCGGCCTGCCGCCGGCGTCCGAGGCCGCGGCCTGCCCGGCCGCCGACCATGCGAGGGCCGCCAGGGTCGCGGCCGCCACCGTGGTGGTCCGCCCGCCACGGCGTAGCTGCCCCGGTCGGTGCGGGGTTCGCCTCTGATTCACCGTCATGTACCTCTTTCCAGCTGGGCCGCTCGGACCCCGGTGTCTCGTCATCGGCTGCGCCGTCGCCGGGGCAGCAGTCGGCGCAGCCCCCAGCCCATGAGGAACAGTCCGGCCACTGCTCCCGCCACGGTGACCGGCCCCACGTGGGCCACCGCCTGCGCGGCGCGTCCCGCTCCTGGGACGATGTGGACGACACGTGCGTAACTGCCGGGCCCGGAGAGGTCGATCTTCCAGGGGTCCACAGCGTCGTTCGCGTCGCCCTTGGTCTGGATCACCCGCCCGGCGGCGTAGGCGTCGTCCCGTACGACCCGGTGCACCACGGGCTTGCCGTCCTTCGGCGTCCAGGGCCGCGGCGGCCGGAAGGCGATGATGTCGCCTTCCTTGATGTCCTGGGCGGCGACGGGCTGGGTCACCGCCAGGGAACCTTTGGGCATCACCGGGGTCATCGACGGCGTCAGGATGGGCATGAACTGCATGTCATAGGCCGTCCGGGCCACGCCCACCGCCAAGACCGCCAGTACGAAGGCGGTGACCAGCAGCGTCGACAGCGCCCGCAGGACGCCGCGGGCCACTCGCGCGGCGCCGCCGCTCCCGCGCCGTCGGCGGCGGAGCCGGGGGGCCTGACGCCGGGCGCCGAGGCACGGCAGTTCCTGGGTGGCCGCCTCGGCCGGCTGTGCGGCGGCCGGAGTGGTGGGCAGGTCGGTCACGTTCTCGTACTCTCTGGATCTTCGCAGCCGGTGTGGTGCGTCAGGCGGGGGCCGGGCCGCCGGGGAAGCGGTGCGGCCCGGCCCCCGCCGTACCGGGCCTAGTTGTTGTCGGCCCCGCCGTTGTCGGCCGGAGAGCCGGTACCGGTGAAGCCGAAGCTGATCGAATCGACCACCTGGCTCTTGACCTGGTCCCAGTTCTTCTCGGTGCCGTCCTTCAGGTAGACGTGCAGGTCGACCGGGAGGTCGTTCTTCTCGAAGCTCTTGAGCTTGCCGCCGACGGCGGAGAGGTCCACGGGCAGGGTGCCCTTCTGGACGATGTCGGCGGCCGACAGTCCGGAGGCCACACGCTTGCCACCGGCGTCCACGTCCACCAGGAGCTGCTTGGCCAGCCCCTCGTTCTGGTCGGTCTTGGCGTAGTTGACCTTCAGGCCGACGGTGTCGATGTCCTGCTTGCCGCCCGCCGTCAGGTGGACGACGGTCTGCGCGCCTTCGCCGTCGTTGGCCATCTTGGCGTTCGTCAGCTGCTTCGAGAGGTCGGCCTCCTGGTGGTGGTCGACCAACAGCGAGACGTCGGTGTTCTTGTCCGGGTCACCGCCGTTGTGATCGGCGGTGCCGAAGACGCCGGACGTCGCCAGAGCGGTGGAGGTAGACAGCGCGTAACCGCCGGCGGCCAGCAGGCCTGCACCCGCCACCAGGGCGACCGCGGCGACCGCCTTCTTCTTCTTCGGCATCCGCTGCTTGTCGTTCTCGGGCGTGGTGGTCATGAGGTTCTCCATATCTGCATTGCCATTCGTTCCGCGGATCGGCCGGCTTCTTCCGCCCGGCGCCGGGCCTGAGGGGTGGGCCCGCCGAGGGGCCGGAAGACAGCAGGCGATTGAGGGCATCTGCTGCCGGGAGGGGCGCGCACGATCCGCGCTGAACTCATTAGATCTGCAACATTCGATGCAGTCAAATTCGTATGCAACGAACGCTGCTTTCCCTTTCGGCCCCGAAGCATCCGTGCGCAAAGCGCACCTAGACTGGGAGCATCGAAGTCCCGCGCTCAGGTGCGGCTGTCTGGGAGGTGGGAAGGTCGCTCCAGGTACGCATCGCGGAGCAGCTCGCGAACATGCCGCGCGGAAGTCAGGCCGCACGCGTCTTCGAGGTCTTGCAGACCAGCCCGGAGTTCGCCTCTTACGCCTCGGCCCGTGACATGGCCCAGCGGGCGGGAGTCAACGCCTCCACCGTCACCCGCGCCGCACAGCAGATGGGGTTCTCGGGGTGGCCGGATCTCCAGCTGGAGATCCGCAGCCAGTACCTCTCCGCCCTGTCCGGTCCCGAGGTGCTCAGCGAGCACACGACCGCGATGAACGAGACCCCGACGCACGCGGCGCTCCACCGGGACAGCGACCACCTGGCCAGGATGGCGCGGTCGCTCGACCCCGCCGAGGTGAAGGCGCTGGCCGACACCATCGGGGACGCGCCGCGGACCCTGGTCACCGCGTCCGGCAGCTTCTCCGCGCCGGCCGTCGTCCTGTCCTACCTCGGCACCGCCATGGGCTTCGACATCCGGCTGGACACCATGGCCGGCACCGAACGCACCACCCAGATCATTGCCCTGCCGCAGGGCGGCTGCCTGGTCATCTTCAACTTCTGGCGCACCCCGCGCGAGCTGATCGCGATCGCCGAGGCGTCCGCCCGGCGAGGGATCACCGTCTGCCTCGTCACCGACCGGCGCACCAGCCGCCTGGCCCAGGTCGCCGACCTGGTCGTGGCCGTCCCGAGCGAAGGCGCTTCCATCTTTCCTTCCATGACCCCCGCGGTCGCCATCAGTCACGCGATCCTGGCCGAACTGGCCGCGGCCCACCCCGAACAGGCCGCCCGCTCCATCAGCGACATCGAGTCCCTGTGGACGGACATCGGCCTCATGGACCGCTCCACCGGCCGCTCCACCTCCTGACGGGTACACCGGGCCCGCGTTCCGCCGCACCGTCAGCAGACGCCGAGGTGAGCCGCCACCGCAGCTCATTGCGCCGACGGCCCGTCAGGGGTCGTCGGCCACAAGGACGCCGTCCGGTGACCGTCGCACGCCGACGAGCCGGCCGGCCGTCATTCGTCGCAGCACCGAGGGTGGAGTGGCCTTCCGGCGCTCGACCACTCCTGCAGGTCGTACACCTCCGCCGCGTCGAGGCCCGCGCCACGCGAAAGCGCCGACGTGAGCCACGCGGCGAGGGCGGCGGCAGCGGCCGGGTCGGCCCGGGCCACCCGTCCCACGAACTCCAGGTTTCCGCCGGATGCCGGCTGATCCGTACGCGCCAGAGCGGCCAGCAGGGCCGCGTGCGCCTGGACGGGGTCCGGAAGGACCGCCTTCGCGGCCGCCCGGGCGGCCGGGTCGGCGTAGTGTCCGGCGCAGGCGGCGAGGACCCGGGCCAGCCAGGCGTCGACGGCCGGCAACTGCAAGCTGCCGCATACGGCGAGGAAGTCGCGCGCCGCCTCGTCCCCGCGCTTCGGCGCCTCGGCGTCCAGGCGGCCTTCCTGCGCCAAGCGTTCCAGCTCGCCGGCCCGCTCGGTGGTACGCCATGAATGCGACAGGAACGGTCGGGGCGTGCGCGGGCCGGCGGTACGCCGGTCCGACCGAGCGGCGGCGCCCTCGTCCGGCGCGCAGAAGTGGGGATCATCGACGGCCGGCCGGTCGTCGCACCTGCCTCCGTCGCCCCGGCGGCAGCCGTCCTCGCACTCGTCGCGGAGCGGTTCCCGGAGGGTGCCGGAGTCACCGTCGGCGGCCGCCGCACGCCTGCCCGTACGGCGACGCGACGGGAATCGCCTTTCGGCCGCCCGCCCTGCCGATTCCTGTGCAGCGACCGCTGCAAGACCGCGCCGGGAGCGCCACGGGGGCAGATATCCGCTCATCAGAGCCTCACAGATCCAACATCAGAATGCCGCGCACGCCTCCGCGGGCGCGCGACGGCGCTTGCACCGTGTCATCGGGTGGACGCACGGCCGGTCCGGTAGCAGCCACCATGTGCACGGCCCAGTCCACTCACCCCCCATTGAATACGCAACAAGCGTTGCATTGCAAGTTACGGTGCAACAAATCGTCGCTTACGGGGATGTGCCGCTACGCGAGGGAGGGGCCGTCACGGCCGGTCGCTTCCGGTGTCGGCGCCGTCGTGGAACAGCAGCCACAGTCCGAAGGACGTGTCCGGCGCGTCCAGCCGGGCGCCCAGGAGCCTCTCGCAGCGTCGCAGCCGGTTGTTCAGGGTGTGGCGATGCACGCCGAGCGCCGCCGAGGTGCGGTCGTTGCGATACTCCTCGCGGACCCACGTACGCAGAGTCTCCAACAGGACATCGCCGCCGGGCACCGTCTCCAGCGTCTCCAGGAGCCGGGAGCGCAACAGCGCCACACCGGCCAGGTCGATGGTCGCCGGCACCAGGTCCCGCCACTCCAGTTCACCATGGGTCACCAGCGGCGTCTGCCGCCGCACGGCCTGGCGCGCGGCGGACCGGGCCTGCTCGTAGGCGACGCCGAGCTCCGACCGGTGCTGGAGGGAGGCCAGGCCGGCGTGCACGGGACGGCCGAGGTGGCCCACCAGACCGTCGACGAGGCTCCGGGCGTCCAGGAAGACCTCGGCGCGGGCCACCAGGAGCATCCCCTCGGGAACTTCGCACGGCGTCACCCAACGCCCCAGCCCCCAGCGCTCCTCCAGCGCGGCGGCGAGCAGCGGAGCCGGGACACCCGTGAGCACCAGCATCGCGTACGGGCCCGCCTGCGGAAGGCGGAACTCCTCGACGACCTTGCTCCACACGCTGCTTCGCAACGCGTGCCCGGCCAGCAGCCGGATTCCGGCTTGCAGCATGAGCAGTTCGTGCGGGGCGGGGGGGACGACTTCTGTTGAAATGGTCGGCGAGTTGGGCCGCAGCGCGGTCGAGGCGTTCCAGCCGGGCCGCGTCCAGTGGCCGGCCGGACACCAGCAAGACCGCCTGGACCTTGCCGCCCGCGGCGATGGACCGCACCCTGACCTGTTCGGAGCCCGAGGTCATCACGGTGCGGAACATCGGGTCGTGGGCGGCGGCGGGCGGCAGACCGACGGACAACCAGGTCGGCAGCGCGTCGTCCTGCGGCGCGGGGCCGGCCAGGGGGCGCAGCCGGGCGTCCAGGACGTGGACGCGGGAATCGAGTTCGGCGCCCAGGTCACGGGACCAGCCGGCCAGGTCGGGCACGACTGGGTGCGTCCGGCGCAGCGCGGCACGGATCTCCCTGGCCGGGTCCTGGCCGGACACCGGAAGCCAGCGCACCACCGGCACCTCGTACTGCTCGGCCAGGGCGAGGAAGCCGATGGGCACCGCCTGGGTGGTGGCGGTCACCTCGATCACCGCGAGCGGTGCGTACCGCAGGCGGGTGACGAGGGCGCGTTGGGCGTCCCGGCCGGTGGGGACGGACGCCGCGTCCAGGGTGACGGCATGGCCGGGCGGCAGGGGAGACGCATCGGTCGAGGCCCGCCCGCGTAGGTCGGTCAGGTCGGTCACCTGCCGGTCCACTCCCCCGGCTCCGACCAGGAGACGGACCTGCGGGGAGAGGTTTGCCAGCAATTGAACTGTTTGTACCGCCATGCCGCCATTATTCCGCGTAGTCCTCACCCACCGGATACACGTCCCGGCCCGTCGGTTCGGTGGCACGCATCACACCTCCCCTTTGGTCCCTCACTTCCGGGCCGTTCGGCGAGCGCACCGGAGGGCTTACGTCCTGGACGCGTGGCCACCGTCAGGAACGGGAAACGGCACGGCCTTCCCCCCGGCGGCCCCTCACGGGCCAGGGCGCCTGGCCGCACGGCCACCGGCCCCCGCCCGGGTCCCGGCAGGCCGAAGGTCCCGGTCCCCGGGCAGGACCTTCGGCGCGCGGTGCCGCGCCGAACACGTCCCAGGCTGGAACCGCACCACACGAACACTCCGCCGGTCCCGTGAGACGCCGCCGCAGTCGCGGCACCCGGCACGGGCGGACCCTTCAGAGGAGATGACCGAGCATGTCAGGTCCTGCGGTTCCCACCGACCCGCCGGTTCCACAGAGTTGGTCGCCCCGGATGCTGCGCAATCCGCGGCGGAGGCAGGCCGCGCTGCTGGGAGTGAGCGCGGTCTCGACCATCCAGATGGTCGATCCGAGCCTGAACTCCACGGCCCTGCCCCGCGCCGCGTCGGGCCTGGGCATGAGCTCGGGAACGATGACGCTGGCCGCCAGCGTCGCCACGCTGCTGCTGGCCGCCTCGATGCTGGGGACCGGGTCCCTGGGGGACCTGCGCGGGCGACGCAAGGTCCTGCTGTGCGGCACCGTGGCCACGATTGTCGGCTGCCTGGTGACCGCGCTCGCCGCCAACGGCGCGGTGTTCCTCATCGGGCAGGTCATCACCGGTATCGGGACGGCGGCCGCCTTCGGCATGAGCCTGGCGATCATTCCGCTGCTGTTCCACCGGCACGAGCTGCCCCGGGCGTTCGGCATCTGGCTCGGTGTGCAGGGCATCATGATCGTCGTCGCCTGCGTCGGGGGCGGCGGGCTGGTCACCCACTTCGGCTGGCGGGTCGGGTACTTCGTCGTCCCGGTGATCGGTGTGGTCGCCGCCGTCTGGGCGCATCTGACGGTGCCCGACAGCCGGGCGGAGAAGGCACGCCGTTTCGACACGGTGGGAGTGCTGCTCGCCGCCGTGGCACTGATCTGCCTGATCGAAGCGTTCAGCCAGGTCGGCGCGCACGGCTGGCTCTCGCCCGTCACGCTGGGGCTGATGGCGGCCGCGGTGGTGCTGTTCGGTCTGTTCGCCGTCTGGGAGCGGCGGGTCGACGAACCGGCCTTTCCGATGGAGCTGTTCGCCTCCCGGCCGTTCGTCGCGGCGATCGTGGTCGGCGTCGTCTTCAACCTCGGCAACGCGGCGGTGACGATGCAGTACCCGCTGATGGTCCAGCAGACGCTCGGCAAGTCGGCCTTCGTCTCCTCGATCGTGATCGCGATGTTCGGCGTGGGGTCGATCGGTGGCGCGTTCGGCGCCGGCACCTTCCAGACACGGCGGGGCGTCAGCGACCGAGTGATGTTCGTCAGCGGGCTCGGCTTCATCGCCGCCGGGCTGCTGGTCATGGCCTTCACCACCGAGCACACCCCACTGTGGCTGTTCGTGACGACCTCGACGGTGATCGGCTTCGGTGTCACCTGGGCGCAGAACCCGCAGTCCGCCGTGATGATGCGCTCCGCGCCGCCCTCGATGGTCGGATCGGTGGGCGCGGTGAAACCCGCGGTCGGCCAGATGGGCATGGGGCTCGGGCTGGGCGGTCTCATTCCCGTGGTCAGCTCCTTCACCGCCGCCTCCTCGGGAACGCCCCAGCACGCCGCCGCACGCGGCTTCGGCCTCGGCATGCTGCTGATCGCCGTCCTCCTCGTCGTCGCCGCGCTGGCCATCTGGCGCATGATGCGGCCCCAGCGGGACGACCACGGCGTAGCGCTTCCCGGGCAGGGCACCGCACAACCCGTCGAACAGCCCTCGCAAGCGGCCTGACCGGGCGCGTACGCACAGTACCCGTCGGCACGCCCTCCCCTCCCCTCCTCACAGGAAGAACGACAATGACCACCACCCCCGCACCCAAGTCCACCAACCGCGTCCCCCAGCGGATCTTCGTGAACGGCGCCGTGATCACCGTCGATCCCGGACGGCCACGGGCCGAGGCGCTCGCGGTCACCGGCGGCCGTATCACCGCCATCGGTGACGACGCGGAGATCCGCGCCCTGGCCGGCCCGATGACCGATGTCGTCGATCTCTGCGGCCACGCGGTGCTGCCCGGCTTCGTCGAGGCCCACGGCCACCCGAGCGTCAGCATGACCACCGACGGCCCCGACGTGGTCGACATCCGCCCCATGACCTGTCCCACCGCACGCTCCGTCATCGAGCGGATCGAGGAGACCATCGCCGCCGCCGAGCCCGGCGTGCCGCTGGCCTTCGTAGGCTGGGACACCCTTCTCCAAGAGGGCCTCGAAGAGCCCACGCGTGCCTGGCTCGACGCCCTCGCTCCCGCCAACCCCGTTGCCATCCTGCAGAATTCCGCGCACATGTCCTGGGGCAACTCCCTGGCCGTCGAAGCGATCGGGCTGACCCGCGACACCCCCGACCCGGCGGGCTGTCACTTCGAGCGCGACGCCACGGGCGAACCCACCGGCAAGGCCGTCGAGGCCCCGGCCTCCCTGATCATGATGGGCGCACCCCTGAGCCCGCCCACCGCACGCATACCGGCGCTGCTGGCCCACGAACACCGTCTGCTGGCCTCGCACGGCCTGACGACCTGCGGAGATCTCGGCCTCAAGGGCGACATGCGGGACGTCTGCGCCGAGTTCGCCCGCAGCCGGCTGGCCCGCGTACGGGTACGGGCCTACGAGATGTCCAACGGGGAACTGCACACGGACGCCGCACCCGGCCAGGGCGACGCCATGTTCCGCCAGATCGGCATCAAGATGTGGGCCGACGGCAGTCCGTGGATCGGCAACATCGCCACCAGCTTCCCCTACCTCAGCAACGACCGGACCGCCGCCCTCGGGCTCGGCCCCGGCCACCGCGGCTGCGCCAACTACACACCGGAACAGGCCCGTGCGATCGCCGAGGCGTACCTGCCCCGCGGCTGGCAGCTGGCGTGCCACGTCCACGGCGACGTCGCGGTGGACATGATGCTCGACGTCTTCGAGAAGGTGCTGGCCGAACACGGCCGCCCGGACCACCGCACCCGCTTCGAACACTGCGGCACCATGACCCGCGAGCAGTACCGGCGGGCCGCCGAACTGGGCATCACCTGCAGCCTCTTCGTGGACCACATCTACTACTGGGGCGACGTGCTGGTGGAGAGCCTGTTCGGCGAGCGCGCCCATGACTGGGCCAACGCCCGGGCCGCCCTCGACGCCGGCATCCGTATCTCCTTCCACAACGACGCGCCCGTCACGCCCGTCGAGCCACTGCGCAACATTCAGGTCGCGGTCACCCGGCGCACTCGCTCAGGCACACGAGTGCTCGGCCCGCAGAACCGCGTCACCCTGACCGAAGCCATCCGCGCCCAGACCCTCGATGCCGCGTGGCAACTTCAGAGCGAACGCGAGGTCGGCTCCATCGAGCTGGGCAAGCACGCCGACCTGGTCGTCCTGAGCGCCGACCCCTACACGGTCGATCCGGACACCATCGGTGACATCGACGTACTCGCCACCTACCTGGACGGGCGGCTCACCTACACCGCCTGAAGCGTCCCGCGCACACCACATCCACGCGACGCGGCCCCGCAAACCCGGTACCCCGCCGGCGTTCGCGGGGCCGCAGCCCATCGTCGCGTCGACCCCAGAGGCGGGACCGGTCCCCCTCTTGTGCCGTTCCTCGCGAACGCGATGTGCGGGCATACCGCTGAGGCGCCCGGTGCCGCTTGTCGGCTCCGGCGCCTCGTGGCCGACGCCGGTCGGCATTAGCTTCAGTCACCGACGGTGCCGTACCTGCCTGTCGCCCCAGTGGCCTTCGGCCGGCACCGTCGCCTCAACGGAACAGGCGCCGCCAGGTCTCCGGTCCCGGGTAGCCGTCCGCGTCGCCGCCTCGCCACCCCTGGGCACGCTGAAACGCTTCGACATTGCGGCGGTCGCTTTCCGACCAACGCGGCCCGGGCCCCACCGTGTAGTGACCTCCGAACCCCTTCTTCACGAGCTGCTGTCCGAGCTGGGTCACAAAGGCGCTCGACCGGCCCGGGCGAAAAACGCCGCGGCCGGGGAAACCCGGCACCCCGCCCGCCCGTTCGGAGCCACCCGCCGCCGGAATGTCGTTGCCGGTTCCCTTCACCAGGCGCTGCCAGGTCTGCGGCCCCGGGATGCCGTCGGCGTCCGCCCCGCGCCAGCCCTGGGCGCGCTGAAACGCAGCAGTGGCCTGCTCGTCGGCCCGGCCCCACGTCGGCCCGGGGCCGACAGCGTAGAAGCGTGCGCCACCGCGCTGTATCAGCATCCGGCCCAACTGTGTCACGTAGTCGTTGTGTTGCCCGGACCCGAACCTCCCGGCTCCGGGGAACGCGCCACCCGCGGGCCGGGACGACGCACCCGCATCTCCCCGGCCCGCACCATTCGCCGCGACCGCCTTCGACCGGTACGCCACATACCCCGACGTGTGGTTCCAGTACGGGAACGGAGTCACCCGCCGCAGAGCGTGCGGCTTGGTCAATTCGTAGGCCACGTACCGGGTCTGTGAGGCATTCGCCCAGCCGCCGAAGAGGACGACGTGCGAGCCATAGGACGGATTTGCCGCATTGTGATAAAGGAGAATATCGCCCGGCTGGAGCGCATCCTTGCCCACACGCACTCCGAAAGAGGCCAGGCTCCCGGTCCACTGACTGCCGGACAGTCCCCATGCCATCGACACGAAGCCCGAGCAGTCCTGCCGGTATCCCTCGTAATAGCTGCTCATGCTGTACCGCACTCCGCGGTCCACCCAGTGCTGCGCGCGTCGCACCATCTCCGCCCGGCTCGTCACGGCCCCGTGGTAGGAGGCGTGCTGCGCGCCCGTGACCGCGCTAGCCGCCGCGGCGGGCTGGGCGGAGAACAGCTGGCCGGAGCCGACGGCAGTGGTGACGGCCGCCATGGCCACCATCAGCGCTCCGGTCGCAGTGCGTCCCGCCCGCGCCGAACGAGCTGCTTTCCGGGCCGCTTCGCAGTCGAGACAGCCGCAGCCGTCCGGGGGGAGGACTTCCTGAAAGAGGGGGGTGGACATGATTTCAGCTTTCTGTGATCGGGAAATTGCCACGTGACCGAGGCAGGCGAAAAGGAACAGGGCGCGGCTCGGATCGCAACGGAATGCGGGAAGACATCAGCTTTTCCGGCGTCTGCTCGCGGTCCTGGTTCAGCGGACCGGCCGGGCGCGCGAGCCTGCGGCGTCCTCCGTCAGGGGGTACGGCCCACGGCTGACCGCAGGCAACATCCGGGACCGTCGGAGTAGTGGCCCAGGAGCGCACCGATGTACGCGAAAGCGGCTGTCGCCGGTCTTCTCACGCCGGCCACGCCCGTCCCGGGATTCTCGGACGCGTCGCTTCATACTGCGCGGTAAGCGACATAACTCTTCTGGGAGCAGTGCCGTCCGCACGGGGTTCCGACTCGGGCTTCGACGGTGTCGGCGGATCGGGAGAGCCCGGCAGCGGACGGGCCACCAGCGTCGTCGCCCGTATCGGCAGTCGCGGACCGCTGCGCGCCCTCTGTGTCACGCCGACGACCACCGGCCACGACGGTGCCGGCGCGCGGTGCACCGCGCGAGGAGTGCCAGGCCCTTCAGGCCGTCGGTACCAGTACTCGACAGAACGCCGCGAAGGAGGCGGTCGACAAGGATGACCGCGTTACCGCAGACGCAGTCGTGCGGGGCACCGCCCGACTCCCGCCCGTCCACCCGCGCCCGTCCCACCCGCCGGAGTCTGGTCCGGGCGAGTGGATGCGACGGGTTTGCGCGTCAGGCCACCGGGACGCGCACCGTCGAGTGCATGTGACAGGTGTCGTGCGACGGCGACATCGACGGTGTGAGCCGGCGGAAACCGGACGCCCGGCCATCCGGGCGTCGCCGGACCGACCGTCCGCCCCGTGGCGGCCCGGACACCACCGCACGGTGGACCGGGGGCAGGCCAGGCCGCTCATAGTCGCCTGCCCCCGGAGTTCGCTCTTCGTCAAGCCGGTCACCGGCTGTCGGCCGACGGGGCGAAGCCCGGTGAACCCGAAGGCTCGCACGCATACTTGACGGTATTTTCCGCACCCTCACCGTCGTGCGTCGGCTCCGTGCCCATCAGCCCGCCCGGCAAAGCGGCGTGCTACTGGTCGTCGCCCAGTGACGAGACGCGGAGGTGCGGGCCGAGGCCACGGCCGCTGCCCGGCCCGCGCCGCAAGCGCCAGACCGACCGGGCGAAGCCTCGATGCGTAACCTCCCCCCAGCGAACAGCCCCGCGCCGACCAGGACATCCGCGCCCGCGGTGAACTCGTTCTCTCGCGAGGCCCGCGTACTGGTCGCCTCGGTATTCACGGCTTTCCAACTTTCCGAAGGGTAAGGAAGGTTCTCGCTGGAGGCACCCGCTGAGGGGACGCGCGCCTCCACAACGGGCCGCCCCACCAGCAGGCAAGCCCCGCCCGCATGAGCCCAGCGCCGACGAACGGCACCGGGCCCGCGTGTACAGATTTACGGCTATTTGACCGCAAATCCCGCGCTCGAGACCCATTAGAGACGCAACAAGCAGCAACAGTCAAGCCGATACGCAACGAACGCTGCACAGCGTTAGCGACGGTCGGCCGCCAGGTCTGGTGCCGCCAGGGCATGCCGCGAAGGAGGTAGGCGACCGTACGCAACCGGACCGGAGGCCGGTTCAGTGAAACGCTCCCCATCGCAGATCACGTGTGCCCGGAATCAGGCGATCGACGGCCCGCAACTCGTCCAGCAACACCTCGTGCAGCCGCTACCACAACCCGACTACGCCCGAGCCCCGCAGTCGCCGCCGGCACGCCGCTCGAACGGGAATACGGCCACCCACGCTGCGTCAGTAATCCTTGACCGGCGCCGAGCGGTCCGCCTCGCGCGGACCCTTCCCGTCAGAGCGCCACCGGCCGACGAAGGCGGCGCCCCGCAGGCCGGGTCCATGGCGCCGGCCATCGCGGATTCGCCCGTACTGCGACCGGGGCCGCGTACGGCCGGGGGGATGCAGCGCGGGACGGTGGCGGGTTCCGCCGCCAGAACCCGCCGAAGTTGCCCGTTTACCCAGTCACCCAAGGCAACGGTACCGCGAGCGTTGAGGACGCTGCCCAGGTGTTCGGCTTGTCGAGGTCGAAGAGCTACGACCTCGTGCGCCGCGGGGAGTTCCCCTGCCGCGTGCTGTCGATAGGCCGCACCGCCTGCGTCGTCACCGCCTCGCTCCTCCGGGTACTCGAGAGCGGCGAGCCGGAGTACAGCAGAGCCTCCGGTGCAAGCCCCAATCCGTCGTGACCGGTCCCGTCTACGCAGGCCCCCGTCGGAGCAAGCCGGCAGGGCCTTCACATGACACGAGCGATCACACAGCCCCTATGAGCGGGGTGCTGGCCGAAACTGTTCGACCAGGTGGAAGCTCGTCATGGTCCTGGGTGCTCGGGTCGACCCGCAGACGGGTGAACACGATGCGCTGGAGCGCGGCATTGGCCTGACGATCGCCACCGCGGTTGAGCCGACGGAACTGCCAACGCCCCGGAGAACGCTCGTCAGGGCTGACCCCGCACAAAGCGGCGAACGACGCCTCACTGTCCAGGTGTTCCGAGTTGTCCCCCACCGTGATCAGCAGAGCGCCGGCCGTGTCCGGGCTTATCCCCCACCACCTTGAGCAGCTGGGGCGCGTGACATTCCACGAGCCGGGCCAGACGAGCGTCCACCTCCCGCATCTGCTCGGAGAGCTGACCGATCCGGCAAGCCGCCCGCTTCGCAGCCTCCCGGCGGCCGGGCCCCCGGCCACGCGCACGCCCCGCCCACCTCACCGTGAGCCGAGCGAATCGCGGGTCGCGGCCGGGCGCGGCGGCCAGGCGCGGGGGGCGAGGATGCCGAGGACGTAGGCACGGGCGACGAGGGCGGGTCTGGTCTCGGCGCCCAGCAGGTCCCGGAGCCGGCTGAGGTGGTAGTCGACCGCTTGCCGGGAGAGTTTCAGCGAGGTGGCGATCTCGCCGTTGGTGCTGCCGCCGGCGAGGAGGGACAGTATGCGGATCTGCGCGGCGGTGAGCGGCGGGTGGGCCTCGTGGGCGATGCTCTGGTCGGTGACGACGGCCCACACGTGCGCGACACGGCCGACGGGGCCGCTCACCGTGGACAGGTGGAGCTGCGCGCGGCGTTGGCGCCCCTCGGTGTCCAGGAGTACGGCGGAGGTCTCCGCCCGCCTGATGCGGCGGGTGATCAGCCCCTCCCAGGCGCGACGCAGGGGGCGGAGGTCGGGTGTGGCGGCGAGCAGGGTGTGCGCACGGCGGCCGACGAGGTCGGACAGGCGTGTCCGGAACAGTTCGGCGGCGGCCGTACCCGCCTGTTCGATACGGCCGCCGACCGAGAGCAGCGCGCAGGGCAGGCCGCTGTAGTCCCGCAGCGCGCGAAGATTCTCCTCGGCCTCCTGACGCTGGCTCGTCGCGCGGACGTGGTCGGTGATGTCGACGTAGATCCCGGCCACACAGGTCCGGCCGTTCTCCTGGACCGGGAAGCGGTGGCCGGCCGCCTGCCCGGTGCTGCCGTCCGAGCGGTGATAGCGCAGGTGGTGGCGGACCGGCTTGCCGCGGCTGAGTATCTCCTGGTCCAGGGCCCGGAACTGGGCGGCGTCGGAGGGGGTGTCGAGATCCTCGATACGGCTGCCGACGACCCGCTCCGGTGTGGTGCCGTAGAGATGCGCGTAGGCGTGATTGGCCCATAAGTAGCGGCCGTCGCGGTCACGGAGGAAGGCCGCGGCCGGCGCGAAGCCGGCGAAGTCCGCGAAAGCGGCGTACGGCCGGCCGGCCGCGGGCTGCGCACCGGCCTCCATCGCGAGCCCGCGCGTCCAGCCCCGGCTCCCGTCCTGGGGCCATCTCACGGTGAAGGTCCGGCCGTCGAACTGAAGCAGGCGGTGGCCGTCTTCGAGGGCGTCTCCCGTAGCGGACAGCTCTTGGCGCGCGCGGTCCAGGAAGCGCTGCGCGGTGGGCAGGTCGGCGAAGGCCCCGCCGCCCCGCTCCTTGACGCGCCCCTGCTCGTCGGCCTCCCACCAGGACACGGGGAGGTGCTCCAGCAGTGCTCTGAGACCGGGATCGTCCACGGCGGCCTTTCCGTCCATGTTCCCACCGGGCGGCGGGAAGTGACATGGCGATGCCTATCCCGCGCGGAGTCCGGCCATGCTCGGTTATCGGCCGACTGCGGTACGTGAGCGCTTCGCCGGGGCAGCTTGCCATAGGTGATCCACCACCTTCGTCCGCACTCCAACGATGTCCACGACTTTGGCATTTGCCTGATTGGCACCCGCCTCCCGTGGCACTTCCGGCACCCGCCTTCTGATTCCCTTGTGTGTGTCACCGGTTACCCGGCGTGTTCTACGCGGGTTGCGTCAGCGTGTCCCGGTCACGGTCGACGGGCAGCGCCAGGCCGGGCAGCGGGGCCGGACCCGGCCCGACATCCCGGACGGACGCCCGGCGCCCCGGACGGACGAGCGAACAGACAAGTGATGGGAGACGAATCTCAGTGAGCACGGTGCTGTTGGTGCACGCCAAGGGTGGTCCGCCGCTCGGCCATGTCCTGTCCCGGGCAGCCGCGCGAGCGGACGTGCACCTGCTGGCGCTCAGCGCGCTTCCGCCGTCGGTCGCCGCGTCCGCGGAGCGGCTGTGCGCCTCGGTCGTGCTGCCCACCGACGCGGAGCGGTCCGATCTGGTCTCGTTGATCGTCTCGCGAGCCGGAGCCGTCGGCGCGGACGCGGTCCTCACCTTCTCCGAGTACGCGGTCGTGGCCGTCGCCGAGGCGTGTGAGGCGCTCGGTCTCGCCGGGGCGGGAGACGCCGCAGCGCTCGCCCGCGACAAGCGGATGATGCGGCACACCTGGCATCGGCACGGCCTGCCGCAGCCCGCGTTCCGCCCCGTCGCCACACCCGCGGACCTCCACGATGCCGTCGCCGCCCTGACCGCTCCCCTGCTGCTGAAGGCGGCCTGGAGCGCGGGCTCCACCGCCCATCAGATCATCGCCTCCCCGCAGGAGGCCGACGCCGCCTGGCAGCGCTCGCGCGAAACCATGGACCAGTCCGCCCGGCTGGGCTTCGCCGAACTCCATGTGGCCGAGGCGGCGGGACACTTCGTGGTCGAGGAGATCGTGACCGGCGACACCGCGGGCTGGTTCGACGAGCCCGGCTGGGGCGACTACGTCAGCGTCGAGGGCGTGGTGACCGGCGGCGTCTTCCGGCCGGTCTGCGTCAGCGGCCGGATGCCGACGGTGCAGCCGTTCACCGAGCGCGCCGGCATCACCCCCGCGTCGCTGCCCGCGGACCTCCAGGACCGCGTCGTCGCCCTCGCCCGGGAGGCCGTCGACGCCCTCGGCCTGCGCGACTGCGGTACCCACACCGAGATCAAGCTCGGCGCCGACGGGCGCATGTGGCTGATCGAGACGGCCGCCCGGTTCGGCGGCGCGATGACCGTCCCGCAGATCGAGGAGGTGTTCGGGCTCGACGTCGTCGGCATGCTCGTGGACCATCTCCTGGGCCGTCCGGTCGCCTGGCCCGAGCGGGTCCTCGGCCCGGAGCAGGCACGGGGCGCCGCGGGTTCCCTCGTCGTCCTCGCGGTGGACGGCCGCGGCGCGGCCTGGCAGGACCGCAGGCTGTGGGACTTCCCCGTGGTGCGGGAGGCCGTCGCGCTGAGCGAGGGCAGCACGCTCTCGGTGGTACCGGAGAGTTCCCTGCCCGACGGCAGCGCCGTGCCGGTCTACGATCCCGCCGGCGGTGCCAACACGATGGCGGCCCTGTGCCTGCTCTCCGCCGCCGACGCGCGCACCGTGCTGCGCGACTTCACGGCTCTGGTGGACGCGCTGCCCGACATGCTGCCGCCCGCCGTACCCGCCGCACCGCGGTCCGGGCCCCCGGCCGACCAGCCCCGGAACATGACCGCACCGTCAGCATCCGTATCCCCCGCCCGCCCGCGCGTCCGGCCGGCCGTACCGTCCGAGGAGGTCGCCGTATGACCACCACTCCGCTCCCCGTCAGCGTCGCGGACCCCGCGACCGACCGCACGGTCATCGGTGAGAACCTCTCACTGCCGCTGTTCCGTACGCTGTCCGGGGTCCTGGCAGGCCACCCGTACCTGAAGGTCGTCGTCGACCGCGCCGAGGGCACCTGGCACCTGCTCGACACGGCCGCCCACCCCTTCCACGTGAATTACATCGCCACCCGCGTCCTCGGCATGGGCCTCGCCGAACTCGACGCCCGTCTGGACGAGTTCAACGCGTCCGTCTACATGGACCCCGAGCGCCGCTTCCTGCTCGGGGTGCTGTCCCTGCACACCGACGAGGACCGGGAGGGCCGGGAGCGCACCTTCCTCGTGCTGGAGACGACCGAGGCCGACACCATGCACGGGGAGTTGCTGGAGTTCTTCTACACCTTCGTCCGGGAGCGCGTCGACGGCAGGCTGCCGCTCCTGCTCAAGCCCGCCAACCACGGTCAGGAGGAGGCACTGGCCTCGGTCAGTGAGCAGCGGGTGCCGCGCATCCTCGGCCACCAGCTCTTCGGCTCCAGGGTCCGCGTGCCGCTCAACACCGGGGAAGCCACCGGCCGGCTGCGCTGCTTCAAGACCGCGGCGGAGTACGAGGCGGCGGCCGGCGGGCTCGGCTGGTCGGACATCGTCGCCATGCCCTGCCTGCCGGACGGCGTACAGCGGGTGGCCGGGTTCATCAACACCGCGCCCATCACCCCGCTGTCCCACACCAACGTCCTCGCCTCCGGGTGGGGCATCCCCAACGCGATCGTCCGCGACCTGGACCAGCTCGTCCAGAAGGACGGTTTGGACGGGGCCTGGGTCCGCTACCGGGTCCGCGAGGACGAGATCACCCTGGAGCGGCTGGAACAGGCCCCCGAACTACGGGCCCCGGCCTGGCACCAGCAGCGCATCCGCCTGGAGCCACCGCTCCTGGAGGACGCGCCCGTACTCTCCCTGCACCGGCTGCGCAGCGCCGACCGGGACCGCTACGGCACCAAGGCGGCCAACCTCGGAGAGCTGCACCACGTGCTCGACAGCCGCACGGCCGACCTCACCGCGTTCTACGGCCGACCCCGCCCGCCCCGTAAGAACCTGTACGGGCACCTCGCGGCCCGGCTCGGCCTGGTCACGCCCTCCGCCACCGAGCTCCGCGCGGCAGCGGCCTCCTTCGTGGCCGGCACCGTCGCGGCCCCCGAGGGTGTGGCCCTGCCGTTCTCCCTCCTGCACCGTTTCCTCACCTCCTCCCCCGCGCTCCAGCAGGGCATCGGCAAGCTGAAGATGGCACTCGAACTCGACGCCATGGGCGTCCTCGACTCGCTCTGCCTGCAGATCCAGCACCTGATCCGGCACACCGCGATGCCCGACTCCGTCGCCGGGGAGATCACCCGGCCCTTCCCCGCCCCGCTCGCCGCCGGCGGCCGCCTCGTCGTACGCTCCTCCTCCAACGCCGAAGACCTCCCGGGGTTCTCCGCAGCCGGTGTCTACGACTCCGTCACCACCGTCCACGGCACCGGCGAACTCCTCGACGCCGTACGGCAGGTGTGGGCCTCCCTGCTCTCGCCGCGCAGTGTGCGGCTGCGTCACCAGGTGGGCATATCCCTGGACGACACCTACATGGGCGTGATCATCCAGGAGTACGTCCCCGCCGCGCTCGGCGGCGTCCTGGTGACCTGCGACCCCACCCGGCGCGAGGACTTCCGCAACGTCTACCTCAACTGTTCGCCGGGCTCGCCCGAACAGGTCGTCGAGGGAGAGGTACTGCCGCAGCAGTACCTCTACAACACCGTCGAGGGCGGCGGGCGCACCGTCGCCCTCGGTTCCTGGAGCGAGGGCCTGCCCGCCGCCACACGGGCCCGGCTCGCCGACCTGTCCCTGACCGGTCGGCTGCTGCAGTCCCACTTCAGCGCCCCCGAGGTGGACGACCCGCTGGACATCGAGTGGCTGCTGACCGACCAGGGCGACTTCCGCCTGGTCCAGATCCGCCCCTACGCGCTGTGAGCCCCCGCCTCCCGCGCTCCGCGGCGCGGCCCGCGGCCACGCCCCTGACCGGCACCGCCCGGCGCGTCATCCGGCTCAACTACGGCTTCCAGCTGCTGTTCAACCTGCTGTGGTGGATGCCGGTGTTCTACGCCTACCAGAAGGACGCCGGACTCTCCGACGGGCAGATCTTCGGTATCCAGAGCATCTACTACGTGGCCTTCTGCCTCTTCGAGATCCCGACCGGGCTGATCGCCGACCGTATCGGTACCCGCAACTGCCTGCGGGCCGGCGCCGTCGTGATGACGGCCGCGAACCTCGCCCCGGTGGTCAGTTCCTCGTACTCCGGCTTCCTCGTCCACTTCCTCGCCATCGCCGCCGGCCGCTCCCTCACCTCGGGCGCGGCCAGCGCCTACCTGTACGACGGGCTGCGCGCCGAGCGGTGCGAGGAGCACTACCTCAAGGCGGAGGGGACCGCCCGGGCACTCGGGCTCGCCGCGAAGATCCTCTGCTGGCCCCTGGTCGGGCCGCTGATGGTCCTCGTCCACCCGGCCCCGTACCTCCTGAGCGCCCTGAGCGCGGCGGGTTCCCTGATCTGCGTCATCGCCCTGCCCCGGTCCGCAACGCCCGCCAAGGCTCGCGCTACGGCCTCGCCGGGCCGGACCGGAAAGCCCCGCGCACCACGGGGCGGGCGCGGCACCACGCTGGGCGACGCGAAGGCGGCGCTGCGCTGCGTCGTCTCCTCGCCGTGGCTGGCGCTGGTCATGGTCCAGGGCGTGGCCGTGTTCACCCTGTCCAGGATCTGCCAGGTCAACCTCTTCCAGCCGATCCTGCTCGACCACGGCATCGGCGAGTCCGCGCACGGCGGGGTACTCGCCGCCATGACGGTGGCGGAGGCCATCGGCTCGGCTCGGCCCCAGTGGCTGGGCCGCCGCCTGTCACCGGTGGCCTGGGTCTCCGTCCTCAGCCTCGTCCTCGCGGGCACCCTGGCGGGCATCACCCTCGGCGGGCCCTGGGCGGTCGTCGCTCTGCTCTGCGTGTTCGCCGCCGCGGCCGGCTTCGCCTACCCGATCCAGCGCAAGCTGGTCAACGACGCCGTACCCGCCGACGCCCCACGGGCCACACTGCTGTCGGTCGAGTCGATCGTGGACCGCGCGGTGTGCGCGCTGGCGGCCGTCGCCGTGGGCGCCTACCTCTCCGCAGGCCACCTGGACGCCCTGCTCTGGCACAGCGCCATGGCGACCGCGGTGCTGCTCGGCGCCTTCCAACTGGTCCTGCGGAGCATGAGGACGCGGCGCGGTGCGGAAGGGACGGCGGAGGGGGGTGCGGCCCCGGAGACGGTGGAGAGGGTTACGGCCCTGGAGGCGGCGGAGCGGCCGGACTCTGCGGCGACAGAGGAGCCGGGCTCCCGGCGACGGCATCCGGGAGGCGCGGCGTCCGGCGCGCCGGACACACATTCCAGAGCCGCCCGGTAGGACGGGCGTACGCCCACGCACACCTCGGGGCGCGGGCGTGCGTACGGGCGTACGCGCACCTGTTCAGGCGCGCCGACTGGCGCCGTACGCCAGGCACTCGATCGCTCGGACCGGGAGGTAGGCGGGACGGAAGGGCCCTCCGACCCGATAGGCCACGTAACCGAGCGAAGCCGCCACGTACGTCTCCTTGGCGGTCTCCCCCTCGTAGACGAGACGGCAGCCGTGCGCCGCGGCCCTGGCACGCTTCCAGAGGACGGGCGCCGGCTTACGCTCCGCCTCGGTGCGCGGAGTGAGGATCCGGTCGCCGAAGTCCTCCCAGGCGAACGGAACAGGCCCCTTCCATGCGGCGTCGACCTCCTTCTTCAGGGCGGCAGCGCGCTCGGCGTCCGTCTTGCCCCACGAGGACGGCACGTTGGTGATCAGCCCGACCTTGATGTGCCGCTCCCGCAACGTGCGCAGGTACGCGGCCGCACCCGGCAGGTAGCTGATGCCGGAGTCCGCGGCCGTGTGCACCAGAGTCTCGCCCAGATCGAAGTAGACGACGGCACAACCGCGCGCCGAAGGTGTCCGCGCCCCGGCCGGAACGCCGTGCGACACGTCCGCCGGCACGGCCGCACTCGCCGCGGTACCCAGCATGACCGATGCCAGCGCGGCGGCCGGCAACACGAGTCCGATACGTCCGACACGGAAGAAGCCACGGAAGGAGGTTCTCTGCATGGCGTTCGGCGCCTCTCTCTTCGACGCGCCACACAGACGCGTCCTGTGCCAACTGCGTGACAAACAGATACGCAAAGCGCCCCAACGGCCACTTGCGCACCCGGAAGAGACCCTCTCCCCCGTCACCGCTGCTTCCGGCCATACCCCTGAACAGCACACGCCACTCGCCCACCGTGAGCTCTTCGGGAAGGACGAAGGTGCCTTCGTGGTGCCGGTCGCTTGAACGGGCCGTCATCCCGCGCGCCCCCACCAGTCTGGGCACCTCGGCCGCCCGCATCAGGTGAGACCGTATACGTCCCGTCATGCGTGGAGTCGCTGCCCAGCACCGTGCCGTCCAGCTTCACCGTCGGTGTGCTCATGACGTCCTGGAAGGAGTTGAAGCTCTCCGAGGCCCCAGCGCCCAGCGGTTGTCCTTACCGGTCCACACGGCCTTGCGAGAGGCAGCGGCAGGTCAGGCCGCTGAACGCCGGATGACGGTCGGCGGCCACCCATGGGCAGCGCATCGCTACCGTGTCCGTATCGTCGGCCACGCGAAAGCCGTGATCGGCAAGCCGGACCGTGGCGTACACGGCGGCGTCTTCGGGGGAGGTCGCCGCGGGCGGCGCCATGGCCTGGTGACCCGCGTCCCATGCCCAGCCGAGCTGATGGAGTACGGCACGCGCCCGCAGGCGGTCCCACCCGCTGACCGCCACGAGCCCGTGGGTCGAGGATGCGGTGAACACCACGTCCGGATTCGCTCTCATGGGACTGTCGCCTCCTTGGTTTGTCCGGGACTTTTTCCCGCGTTCGCTTGTGTGATTGCTGCGCGTCCAGAGGCGGTCCGCGGCCGGATTCCGGTTCCAGGGCGATGCGTCGGCACGTGGTTTCCCCATCACGGTCGGGGCCTTACCGCACAACATGATGTCCACTTCGCCCTGCGGTGATCCGTCAGAGACGTAACAAAATGCCACCGAGGCACGGACAGTACCGTGGATTTTTCCCGTCTGGCGTCCGCTGTGGGCAATCGATCCCATTTGCGCGCCGCCCCCATCGACCTGCTGGATGCGGAGGTCCTGGTCCCGGGAGGTATTCCGCCGGTCAGTCACCGGCCCGGGGTGCCGTGCCTGATCGATACAGCGGTCGCCGAATCCGGGCGGCCGGTCTTCTGCGGCGCCGGATCCGGCGACCGGCACCAGCGGGGACTCGCTGAACTCGCACGAGGACCTCACCAGGCGGCCAGGACAGCAGCCAAACGCATGCCCGTTACGTGATCGTGCCCTCACCTTCGCGAAAGCATTACGCGGTCGAGCAACGACTGTGCTGACGGAGCTATAACGTCTCCCTATCGCTGACACCAAGGGCCGATCACTTCTTCCCCCCGAACGACAGCTGGGCGCATGAAAACATCCCCCCTTCAGGTACCTGTTTCCCTCACGAGTGAAAACGCCGCGCCGAACCACGCCGCTCGGGTTCGGCACGCGACCGCGTTCCGGACCTTCTTGACCGAATCCATACGGAACCATCGCACGGTCGGTTCCATCTCCCCCAGCAGCAAATCCCTGGCCGATCTCCTGGCCGAGCCATTGCTGCAACGAGCGCCGCAGATGTCGAGCGTCCTGGAAGTGGGGGCGGGCACCGGATCGGTCACCCGAGTCCTGCTCCGCCGACTGCCCAGGGGAGGCCGACTGGACGTCGTGGAGGCCAACGACAGTTTCGCCGCACACCTGCGCCGTCTGGTGCACAGCCAGCCGCCCCTGCCCTACGAGCAGGAGCAGGTGCACGTCCACAACGTCTTCCTCGAACAGCTCACCACCGACCGCCGCTACGACGTGATCGTCTCCGGCCTGCCGTTCACGAACTTCTCTCCCCGGCAGGTCGAGGACATCATGGGCCGCTACATGGAACTGCTCCGCCCCGGAGGCACACTCACCTACTTCGCCTATTGCGGCGACCGGTGGTTCCGCGCCTTGCTGGCCCCCCGCCGAGTGGCCCAGCGTCAACGTGCCGTAAAGGACGTACTGAATCACTACCACAACCAGTACGCGATCGGCTGCTGGACCGTTTGGGGAAACCTGCCCCCCGCGCAGGTGTGGCAATTGCGCCGGCCGACCGTGACCGACCGGACACCCGGTGTGCCGACCGTCCGGCCGCGCATACCCCGATAACCCCGAAATCCCACCTCCGGTCTGGCTGACCGGCTATCCGGAAGTAAGCACCCGATGGAGCTCACGGGCAAGAAATTGCTGCTGCTGACCGCCTTCCTGGCGGTAGCGCTCTTCGTTCTCACCGTCTGGCTGTGGCCACGCCTGGCCGGGCGGAACCGGCGCGCATTCCTCGGCCGCACCGGCCTGTTGCTCGCCACTCACCTGTTGCTCTTCGCCTCGGTCGCCCTCGTCGTCAACAAATCGCTGAGCGCCTACGGATCGTGGGAGGAACTCTTCGGAATCAATCAAGAACCAGGTGTGGTGACCAATTACGAGAGCGGCCCGAACGGCACCAGACTGAAGTAACCCGGCAGCGAACATGTCGACGCACCGGCTTCGGTCCCGTCGGGGCGCCCCCTTACTCCGCGTGCGGGGTGTTCGACGACCATCTGTCGAGGATGCCCGGACCGCTTGGCCGTCGGTCCGTGCGGGAGATGGACCTGCCGCGCGCCGCACAGGCCCTGGCGGTGCGTGGCCGAGGTACGCGACTTCTGCGTCCGCACGTTCCCCGACGCGGACGCCGCCTGGCCGGCTCCTGTTCCACCGAGTTTCCGTTCCGCGCGCCCGGGCGTCCTCCCGAGCCGGACGGTGGCCGGCGCGCAGGCGCTTCCCCGCCGTCCGGCCCCGGGAAGGAACCGCGCGCCGATCACGTATCGGCCCGACAGCGAAGGACGGCCCCATGACGCTGACGAGCGGCAAGCACACCGGTCCTCCGCCGGACGGTCCGCGGGCCGAAGGCGACCGTTGGTTCTTCGGACTCCCCGGGGCCTGGTGACGCTCTTCAGCGTCGAGATGTGGGAACGCTTCAGCTGGTACGCGTTGCAGGCGTTGCTGGTGCTGTACCTCTCCGACACGGCCGCCGCCGGCGGACTGGGCATGGACCGGGGCACCGCCGCCGCCCTCGTCTCCGCGTACGGCACGCTCGTCTAGCTGCTGTGTCCTTCTGGCTCTCCCGCCTTTGGCCGCGCCCGCCGCAGAGGCACATTGCCGCATGGGGCGGGGGTCGCTACGTCCTGGTTCACCGCGAACTGCGAGCGACGGCCGTGTCCGCCGAAGATGAGCACGGCGCATTCCGCAGTTGCAGGATTGTTCGCAGAGCGCGCTCCAGGGCGTCGGCGCTGTCGGCTACGGCGGCGGTGTGGCGCCACGCCACATGGCCGTCGGGGCGGACGAGAACGGCGCCGGCGGCAGTGATTCCGTATGCGCGTGTCCACTGCGGGTCGATTTCCTCGGGATCTGTGCCGAGCGTGCGGGCGTGGAGAGGGACGCGGAGACGCTCCGCGACACGACCGGCCGCTTCTGTCCAGGCCGTTCCCTCCGGTCCGGCGAGCAGGGTGAGTGCCGGGCCGAAGAGGTCGAGTGTGGAGAACCGGTGGGCGCCCGTGCCCATCGGGAGGTGCGGGGCGCGGTGGCCGGGCTTCGCCGAAGGCTCGTAGTCGGTGTAGGGATCGGCGGCAGGGGCCGGCGGGCCCTCCTCTGGTACGAGGGCGCCTTCCTCGTAGTGATAGCCGAGAATGATGCCGTCCTTGACCCGGCGTTTGGGGAGTTCACTGCGCCAGCGGTCCCAGTTTCCGGTGGTGATGGCGGCAGCGTTGTTCACGCGGTCCTCCCGGGCCGTCCACTCGGCCACCGGTCGCCGCTCCGGGTCGTAGGTCTCCAAGAGCCCTGTGCCGGCCCAGCCTTGTACGACGGCCGCGAGTTTCCAGGCGAGGTTGTGCACGTCCTGGACACCCAGGTTGAGCCCGGACCCACTGAACGGTGTGACGAGGTGGGCGGCATCACCGGCGAGCAGCACGCGACCGGCGGACATCCGTTCAGCGACCGCGCTGCGGCTGGTCCAGGGGCGCTCCTCCAGCACCTTGACCTCCAGTGCGGGATCGCCGGCCATCGTGCGCACGATGTCCGCGGCGTCGCGCGGTCCAGCGGGCTCCTTCTGGTCCAGCACGCGGTTGAAGGTCCAGCGGTCCGGCTGGGAGGCGGGCTGGAGGTAGCCGCGTACCCCGTTCGCGTGCAGAAACGTGATGGAGGCTTTCCGGTCGCCGATCAGCGGGTCGAGCGGTGCCTCGAACAGGATCTGGAGATTCTCGGTGATGGGACCGCCGCCCCGCATCGCCACACCCACCATGCGCCGTGTGGCGCTGTGCGCGCCGTCGCAGGCGACGAGGTACCGGCAACGCACTCGGCCGGTACGCCCGGCTCCGTCGGTGACGGTGGCAAGGACCTCGTCGTCACTCTGTTCCAGGCCGTCGAGGGTGCAGCCGTACCGTATCCGGGAGGGGGACAGCCGCCGGCGCAGAATGCTTTCGGCGACGTCCTGGGGACACATCAGCGTTGCCGTGGGGCTGTACTGCGCCCGGCGCCCGGCGACAACGCTCCGGGTGAGGAGCGTCCCCGGTTCGGCCAACGAGGCCAGCGTGCTCGTGAAGGCGAACCGCAGCCCTGCCTGTTCGCGCGCGAGTGCGGCATCGGCCACCTCATCGGCCAGGCCCATCCCGCGCCAGATCTCCATGGTGCGGGTGTTCACCGCCCGGGCCCGGGGCAGCGGCGAGAGCGACGTCTGCCGTTCGATCAGTAGGGCGGGGACGCCCAGCTGATCCAGGAGCAGACTCAGCGACATGCCCGCGGGGCCGGCACCAACGATGAGTACGGGGATGCTCACGTCCATTCCGCCGGAAGCGACGTGGTCGGAGAGCAGATCTTCGGTCACGGCAGAGTCCTCTCGAAACTGCGGGCGGATTGATCAGGCATCCGCCGATTTCATCGGCTTGTCGCCTGTGAAGGGGTCTTGGCTCTGTTGCGGGCCAAGGCCACGGCCTCGGCGGATCAGCCACAGCCCGATCAGTACGCCGACCATGGCGAGCAGGGCCGCCCCCAGGAATCCGAGGCGGAATCCCTCGTGCAGAGCCGAGGTCCGCGGGCCGCCGGCAGTGGCGGTACGGGTGTCCGCCAGCGCCGCCAGGACAGCGACGCCAAGGCCGGCGCCGATGCGCTGGGCGGTGTTGACCACTGCGGACACGACGCCGGTCTCATGCGTCTCCACCGCTGTGACAGCGGGCACGGTCGACCCGACGAAGACCGCCGGCAGGCCCACGGCGAAGACGACCGCGGCGGGCAGGTAGTCCGTCAGGAAGCCGGCGTGGACCGGCATCCGGCTCATCATCAGCAACCCCGCGGCCAGGAATGCCATGCCGAGCGTCAGTACTACGCGCGGTCCCCAACGCGCCAGGGCGGGGGGTATGGCCGTCCGTGAGACCACCAGGTTGACGGCGGCGACGGGCAGGACGGCCAGCCCGCTCTGCAGAGCCGTGTAGCCACGCACCTCCTGGAAGTACAGCGCGAGGAACACAAAGGCCGGGACATGTGCCGCCCCCACGATGACACTCGCCAGCGTGGTGCCGGTGATGTCAGAGTTACGAAAGAACCGGAAGGGCAGCAAGGGGTCAGGCGAGCGCCACTCGACAACGGCGAACGCGGCCGCAAGCGCCAGGCAGGCCACGCCCAGGAGGACCGTGAAGCCACCGAACTTCCCCTCCGCCGCGGCGGTGACCACGTACACGAGAAGCAGTAGTGCGGCCGTTCCCGTGGCGATTCCGGGCAGGTCCAGCCTTCCGCGCGCCTGCCTGACCGGCGGCACGTCGTCAGCGGGCAGCAGCCGTCCGCTCAGCAACAGCCCGGCCAGACCGATCGGCACATTGATGAGGAAGATCCACGGCCAGCTCAGCATCTCGACGATCAATCCGCCGAGCACCACACCACCGGCCGCGCCCACCGCGCCCATGGCGCTCCACCAGCCGAATGCCCGGCGGTTGGCGGCGGGTTCGGTGAAGATCGCGGTGAGCAACGAGAGTTCGGCCGGCACCAGGATCGCCGCGCCGACGCCTTGAAGGGCCCGGGCCGTGATCAGCATCCAGGACCAGGCCGCGATCCCCGCAAGCAGGGAGCCGAGGGTGAAGACGATGAGTCCCGCACGGAACAGCCGTCGCCGCCCGAGCACATCCGTCATCCGTCCGGCGCCCAACTGGAAGCCGCCGAAGGTCACTTGGTACGACGTGCCGACCCAGGCGAGCCCCACCACCGTGAGGCCGAGCGCCGCGCCGATGGCGGGCAGCGCCACGTTGACGATCGACACGTCCAGGAACACCACGAGTTCCACCGAGGTGAGCAGCAGCAGGGCGGCTCTCTTCCCTTGCAGAACACCAGCCATGGCTCTCCTTCGCGGGTATGACCAAGGCACTCGGGACAACTAAAGCTTGTCTCTAGAGTTTGACTCTAGTCAAGGTCGCGCAGGGCCGGCCCCGTCCGCTCCGCCGGCGCGGGCGATGCCCGAAGATCTCTCTTGACTAGAGTTCCACACTAGAGTATTCATATAGTCAGCTTTTTCACACGGCAGCAGGGGGAATGCTCGATGTGGGGGGAAGAAGCGCCCGGTCACTGTCCGGAGCTGTCCGGGGACTGCGGCGACAGGATCAGCAAATTGTCCGCGCGGTGGGGAAGACCGCTGCACCACGTCATCCACACGATCGCTCTGGTCGTCCTCGCCCGGCAGGCGGTTGACGGCGCGGCACACCTGCGCGCCGGGGACGTCGACCGCGGCCGCGTGGTCGTGCCGCCGGACCTGGCACTCGGTGAGGCGGTCCGGGTCGTCGGGGACCTCGTGGGAGACACCACCGCTATCACCGTCACGACAACGAACGGCGGCTCCGGCCTTCCCGAGCGTGTGCCTCTGCGGGTTCTCGCACGTGAGGACGGCACACTCGCCGTACGCACCACATGCGCCGAGCGCCAGGCGGCACGTCTGGTCCACGCATGGCACCACCCGTACAAGCCGGACGCGACGGCTTTCGACGTGCCGCTGACCTGCCCGGCGGACGACAGGGACCTCAAGCGGTGGGACGGGACTCTCGCCCCCGTGCCAGCGACCACCCTCGACGCGACCTTCGCGCGGACCGCGCGCGCCGTACCGGCCGGGACGGCCGTGGCTGCCGGCGAGTACCGGCTCTCCTACGGCCCCGCGGAAGCACGGGCCTGTCGCCTGGCGACCGTGCTCGTGCGCTGTGGCGTCCAACTCGGCGAGCCCGTGGTGGTCCTGTGCGGCCATCCGTTCCGTACCGTCATCGACCAGCTCGCCGTGATGAAGGCGGGCGGGGTGTGTGTACCGGTCGGCCGATTACCCCAGGCGAGGGTCCGGGAACTGGCCGCCTTGAGCGGCGCGCGCCACGTACTCGGCAGCGGCCCCGGCCTGGGCCCGTGGGAGCGGCACTGCCGGGTGCTCCCGCCGGGCGGCCCGGGCAAGTCCCCCGAGCGGGGCACCGCAGCGGCTTCCCCCGAGCCCTCGCTGCCCCGCTCGGGTTTCACCGATGTGGCATACAGCCTGATCGACGCATCCGGTGACGGCCGTCTGGAGGCGCAGCTCTCGGCCCATGACGCATGGGGTTCCGCGACCCTTTCCCGGATCCGCCGCGTCGGCCGCGTGTCTCAGCAGGTCACGGTCTGTGCCCAGCCCTGGGAGCCGGTCTTCCTGGCCGCCATGTGGTGGGCGTTCACCTGCGGCGCCACGCTGCGCTGGTACGCCCCGGCCGATTCGGACGCGCACCGGGCCGTTGCCCGGCACCTTGCGCGGGCGGAGCGGCCTGACGCCATGTTCACCCCACGGCAGTACGCACGTGTACTGAACGCCTGGGAGACGTCGGCCGGCCCCGGCCCCGACGCCGTGGTGCTGACCGGCGGCCCCTGCCCGCGAACGCTTGCGGAAGAGCACGTCGCCCGGTCGCCCAAGACCCGTTTGCTCACCGAGTTCAGCGGCGACGGCGGGCCGCTGCCGTGGACCGTCGACGAGCTCGGTACCGAGGACGCCGATCGCCTGCTTCGGCCGGGCGTCGGCAGACCCGCACCCAATGTGCGGGTGCGCATTCTGGATGAGTCCGGGCGCGTGCTGCCTCCCGGCCTCACCGGGGAAGTCTGCGCCGAAGGCAGCGCCCTGGCCTGCGCGACCCTGCCACCCGGCGGGACGGCCCAGGAGAGCACCGAGCCCCTGCTCGGCTCGGGGCACCTCGGCAGGCTGCGGATGGACGGTTCACTGGAACTGGCCCACGGCTCGCCTGCGTAGACGCGCCCGCCCGGCGGCTTCCGGGCCCGCTGAGGCCCCGCCTCACCACGGCGGTACACGGCGCTGACGCGTCTGCCGCCCTCATTCCCGCAAGCCCGGCCCATGCCTGCCCGCGTGCCCACACGCCCGCGTACCGGCCGGGGTCCGCCGCAGGCGCACCGCCGCGGCCCGCAGCCTTTCACCGCCCGCGGGGAGGCCCGTCCCCCTGCACGCACGTGATGCCACAGGACAGAACGCGATGAAGGAGATCAGCATGCACACCACTGCCACAGTCCCTTCAGACAACGTTTCTCCACCCGTTTCACCAGACCATGAAGACCCGCAGCAAGGCGTCACCGGACCGCTCGCGGGCTACACCGCGATCTGTACCGGCCGCTCCTGGGCGGGCGAAGTGGCCGGGCGTCACCTGGTGTCGCTCGGCGCCTCTTTGACGAGGCACCCGGGTGACCAGCCAGGGGATGCCACGCTGCGCCTCAGCACGCCCGGTGTCTCCGAGCCGGTGCTCGGCTGCCACATCGGCTGGTCATGCGAAGAGGACCCCGAAATCTCCGACGAGACGTCCGTACAGGCAGCCACAGGGCTGATGGCCGTGCACGGGCGCCGCAGCGGCGCGCCCACCCGTATCCCCCTGGACTACGCGTCCGCGTGCGCCGGCGTGATCGCTGTGCACGGCGTCCTCGCCTCCCTCATCGCACGGAAGCGGGGCACGGCCGTCTCGCGTGTGGGTACTTCCGTCACCCACGCCGGTCTGTTGACGGTCTCGCAGTATCTGGCGGCGGCCACCGCCGAGGAGGACGAGTTCCTCCCCGCGGACTCTCCCGGGGCCGGACCGCCGTTCCGCAGTCGCGACGGGGTGTGGTTCGAGATCGAGGCCCTGGACCAGCTGCCGTGGCACCGGTTCTGGACCGCGCTCGGCGTGCCGGCGCAGGACATCCGCCGCAGCTTCCAGCCCTTCGCGCTGCGCTACCCGAAGGCAGTTTCGCCCCTGCCCGCCTCGCTGGCCGCCGCCGTCGCCACCCGGAGCTTCGACGCCCTCGAACACACCGCCGCCGAAACCGGCATGAGCGTCTGCCGGGTCCGTACCATGGCCGAGCGCCGCAGCGACCGGGACGCGCTCGAAGACGGCCGGGTGCCGGGCCCCTGGAAGTTCACACCGCCCGCCGCCCCGGTGGCACCCGCGCCCGGCACGCTCCCGCCGCCCGCTCCGGACCTGCCGCTGCAGGGACTGACCGTGGTGGAGGCCGGACGCCGCATCCAGGCCCCGATGGCCGCCCTCGTACTGCAGTTGCTCGGGGCGCGGATCGTGCGGATAGAACCGCTGGACGGGGACCCGTTGCGCGGCATGCCCCCGATGGTGGGCGACTGTTCGGCCCGCTTCATCGCGCTCAACAGGGGCAAGGAGGTCCTGCACGCCGACCTGAAGTCCCCCGCCGGCCGGGCGGCGGTCCTCGGCCTGGTACGCGAGGCGGACGTGTTCCTCCACAACTGGGCTCCGGGCAAGGCCGCGGTCTTCGGCCTGGACTCCGATGCGCTGCTCGCGGTCAACCCGCGTCTGGTGTACGGCTACTCCTCCGGCTGGGGAGACGCGCTCGGCGAACACCCGCCGCTGGGTACGGACTTCATGGTCCAGGCGTACTCGGGCCTCGCCGATCTGATGTCCGGGGGCGGTGTTCCGCGGCCTTCACTGATGACACTGGTCGACGTGCTGGGGGGTCTGGTCGCCGCCGAGGGCCTGCTCGCCGGTCTGCTGCGGCGTGAGCAGACCGGCCAGGGGCTCAGGGTCGACTCCTCCTTGCTCTCCGCTTCGACCGTCCTGCAGTACGAGGCTCTGGAGCGGCCCCGGAGCCGGCACGCTCCCGGCTGCGGCAACGCCGCTGCGCCGGTACTCGACGGCCCCTGGCCGACGTCCGACGGGTGGCTCGCCCTTTCGGCCTCCTCCCACACGGCGACAGGACGCGTGTGCCGGCTGCTCGGCCTGGACCCGGCACTGCCCGAGCCGGTGCTGCGGTCCGAGCTGGCCGGACGGCTGGCGCGGCGGCCCGCATCCGCGTGGAGCGCCGAACTGGCCGCCGGCGGCGTCACCGCGACCGTCGTGGCCACCGATCTGCAGGGGCTGGACCGGTCTCCGGCCGGCCGTCGTGCCCTGATCCGCAAAGAGTGCACTCTCGTCACCGCTCCCTGGAGGTTCGACGCATGACCACCGCCTTCAACGACCTGGTGCCCGCTTCCCTGCGCCGCCGGTGGGCCGAGGAGGGCCGCTACCCGGGCAAGTCCCTGTTCGCCCTCTTCCAGGAACACGCGGCAGCCCGGCCCGACGCCCCCGCCGTCCTGGGCGACCAGGGCACCATGACCTATGCCGAACTTGAGCGGGTGGCCCTGGGGCTCGCCCGGGCGTTCACCGACGCCGGTACCCGCCCGGGGGACGTGGTGGCGGTGAACCTGGCCAACGGGCGCCTGGCCTGTGCCGTGGACCTCGCGGTGGCCGCCGCGGGCGCGGTCTGTCTTCCGTATCCGATCGGCCGCCGGCGCCAGGACACGCTCGCCATGCTCCGCCGCTCCGGAGCCACCACCGCAGTGATCACCCGGCACACCGGCGAGACGGACTACGGCCTGCTCCTGAACGATCTCAGGCCCGAGCTTCCGCGGCTGCGTGAGGTCTTCGTGCTGGGTGAGCCGACGACGGGGACGCGCTCCCTGGACGCCGTCCTGGAGCAGCTGCCGGAGCCGCCCGCCCGTGTCGTCGAGCCCGACCCGGACTCGGTCGCGCGCATCCTGGTCTCCTCGGGCTCGGAGGCCGAGCCGAAGATGGTGGCCTACTCGCACAATGCGCTGGCGGGCGGCCGCGGCGCCTTCCTCCGCTCACTCGTTCGCGGGGACGCCGCGCCGCGCATCATGTTCATGGTGCCGCTGGCCTCCTCCTTCGGGTCCACCGGCACCTCCGTCACCCTCGCGGTGCTCGGCGGCAGCCTGGTCCTGATGCCCCGGTTCAGCGCCGCCGAGGCCGTCCGCCTGATCGGGGAGCACCGGCCCACGCACATCATGGGCGTTCCCACCATGTTCCAGGACATGCTGGCCGACCCGCGGCTGCGTCCCGGCGCGGAGGACGGGATCGGCACCTCCTCGCTCACCGCGCTCGTCTGCGGCGGGGCCGGAGTGGACCCGCGGACCATCGAGGAGTGTGTGCGGGTCTTCGGCTGTGCCTTCGTCAACCTGTACGGCTCCGCGGACGGCGTCAACTGCCATACGCAGATCGAGGACACCCTGGCCACCGTGCAGACCACCGCCGGGCGGCCCAACCCGGACGTCACCACGATCCGTGTCACCGGCGAGGACGGCGAGGAGGTGGCTCGGGGCGAGACCGGAGAGATCTGGTCCCGCGGTCCGATGACCCCGCTGTGCTACGTCAACGCGCCGGAACTGGACGCCCAGTACCGTACCGAGGGCGGCTGGGTGCGCACCGGCGACCTCGGGCGGATCGACGACACCGGCCGGCTCGGCCTCACCGGCCGCAAGAAGGAAATCATCATCCGGGCGGGCCTCAACATCAGTCCGGCCGAGGTCGAGTCCCTGGTGAACACCCACCCCGCGATCAAGCACGCCGTCTGCCTCGGCATCCCCGACCAGCGGCTCGGCGAACAGGTCTGTGTCTGGGTCGTACCGCTGCCCGGTCAGCCGGTGCCCGGCCTGGACGAGTTGCGGAATTACCTCTTCGAGGACTGCGGCCTGGAGCGGGCCAAACTCCCCGAGCTGCTGCGCGTCCTGGACGAACTCCCGATGAGTCCGGCCGGAAAGATCGACAAGCACGCCCTCAGGGCCGCAGCGGCCCCCGTGTCCCCCGCCCAGTGAGCCGGCCCGAAGGACCAGATCCGACATGAGCGTTCCAGTGATGCACGAGGCGCCCGGCACCGGCCAGGCCCCCTTCGCTCTCCCCGAGTCCCTTCGCGCATTGCGCGCGCAGGTGCGGGAGTTCGTCCGCACGGAGGTGATACCGGCCGAGCCCACGCTGGCTTCCGGCTCCCCGGAGGCACGGGCCCTGCTGCGGGACCTGCGGGACAAGGCCAAGGCCAACGGACTGTGGGCACCGGCCCACCCCAAGGAGCTCGGCGGCCGGGAGCTGTCCCTGGCCGAGTACGTACACATCGGTGAAGAGGAGGGCGAGTCCGAGTACGGCCCGGCCGTCATGGGCTCCGACCACCTCCTCGACACCCTCATGCTGCACCGGCACGCCGGCCCCGCGGTACGCGAGCGCTACCTCTCGGGGCTCGTCGGCGGCGACGTCACGCCGTGCTACGGCATGTCGGAACCCGGGCGTTCGGGCTCCGACCCCTCGCTCATGACGACGAAGGCCAAACCCTGTGAGAGCGGCTGGTCGATCCGCGGCCGCAAGTGGTTCAGCCGTGCGGCCAACGCCGACTTCATCTCCGTCATGTGCCGGACGGAACCGCTGGGCGTGCCGAACGGGCAAGCGTTCACCATGTTCCTCGTCCCGACGGACACCAACGGCTTCAGCGTGGTCCGCGAACTGTCCGTGCTCGGGACGGACGGTGATCACTGCGAGGTCCGTTTCGAGGACGCCCGGGTCCCGGACGCGTACATGATCGGTGTGCGGGGCGGCGGGTTCCCCGTCGCGCGTGAGCGGCTCGACCTGGGCCGCATCCTCCGGGCAGTCCAGTGGCTGGGGCAGGCCAAGCGAGCCTTCACCCTGATGTGCCACCGGCTGCACGCCCGCACCGCTTTCGGCGAGCCGCTGGCGGCCAAGCAGCTCATGCAGCAGCACGTCTTCGACTCGTACACCGAGATCCAGTCGGCGCGCGCCCAGGTCCTGCGTGCCGCTGCCGCCGTGGACGCCGGCCGCCCGGCGTACATCGAGGTCGCCGCCGCGAAGGTGCTGGCGTCGCGGACGCTGTGCCAGGTGGTCGACCGGGCGGTGCAGGTCCACGGCGCGGAGGGGCTGATAGACGACACTCCGCTCAGCCGGATGTACCGCCGCGCCCGGGCCACCCGGATCTACGACGGCCCGGACGAGCTGCACGCCCACACCGTGGCCAAGCGCCTTCTGAAGCCCTATGCCGCGGGCCCGGACACGGACGTGGACGTCTTCTGAGTCCCGGCCACCGGTGACGTCCGGTCACCGGGTGGCATGCCGCCGCCGGTACGGATTTCCGCTCCGTACCGGCGGCGGCACGGTGCTTTCTCAGCCGCCGCGCACGGCGTCCGGAGCGGTGCCGAGCCGCAGGAGCGCCGAGAGGAGGAAGTAGTCACCCCAGATCAGTTCGCTGGCCACCGCGGTACCGGATGCCATGTCGTAGCAGCCGTCCAGCAGCATCCCGGCGGGTGGCGCCCCGTCACCGGCGGGCGGACGGGTCAGATGCCCGGTGATCAGCTCACGGGTCAGTACGGCCGCGGCCTCGCGGTACGCCGTGCTCCGCGCGCCGTCCAGGGTGTCGGCCAGCACCAGCATCGCGTCAGCGGCGATGGCCGCGGCCGAGGTGTCCCGTGGACCGGACGGGTCGGTGAAGCTCCACGCCGGTACCGTACCGCCGGTCCGGTCGAGCCACAGGTCGGTGGCGCGGCACGCCGCGTCGCGGAACTCCTCGCCGGGGGTTCCGGTCGTCAGCCCGGCCGCGGTGGCCAAGGCCGTCATCCCCCATGCCTGGCCGCGCGGCCAGGTACCCGGCCCGTGCTCGTGCGGTTTCCGTCCCTCCTCGGCGACAGGGCCCGGCACGACGCTCGGCCGCACCGCGCCGTCGCTGTCGAGGCAGTGTTCCAGGACCGCGGTGGCGTGCTGCTCCGCCAGCACGCTCCAAGCGGGCCGGTGGTACGTCCGGCCGGCCCAGGCGAGCAGCGCCGTCACGGCGGCTGCCGCGTCCACGGTGAGTGTGGCGGCACCGGGCAGGCCACGCCCCAGCGCGGTGCCGGCCGGGACGAAGCCCCCGTCGGACCGCCAGGAGGCGGCCAACGCGGCCGCGCCTTGGTACGCCACCTCCGCGGCGTCCGCGTCACCGCATCGCAGGTGCCCCTGGGCGGCCCCGTACCAGAAGGTCATGCTCCGGGTGTCGGTGTCGTCATGGGCACGCTCGCGCAGCCGCTGCGTGCAGGCGACGGCCCGGTCGCGGTCGTCGAGCGCGGCGGACCGCGCGGCCACCAGCCACAACAGCCCGGCCCAGAAACCTCCCGCCCACGAGCCGCGCCGGGTGGTCGTCCACCGTCCGGTGGCCGGGTCCGCGTAGAGGGGGAAGCGGTTCCCGACCTCGTCGGCCGTGACGCGGATGCGGCCGGTCATCAGCTCCACCGCGGTCTCCGCGGTGATCTCGTCCGGTATCGCCGGCATGTCACTCCTTGCTGATCAGCAGAGTCTGGACCGCTGTACCGAAGGCAGGCCGTCAGCCGGCACGGTCCCGGCGGCATTCCGGTGGGAGGACGGGTGCGCCGCCAAGCGGCCGGTGCGGGCCTGACGCCCACCCGCTCACGCGCGCACTGCCCGGCGTACCCGCAGCCCGCAGAAGGCCGAGACGAGGAAGGCGAATCCGACCAGCGCCCAGCCCGCCGGATACCCCCATGCGCTGTCCACCAGGGTCCCGAAACCGAGAGGCCCGACAACGAAGCCCCCGAAGAAGCCCATCGACACCAGCGCGGAGGCGTGACCGGTGGCACCGAAGGCAGGACTGCGCACGACCGCGACCATCGAGACGGCATTGGCCGCCACCGCCGACCCCCCGAGTCCCATGGCCCCGATCCACACCAGCGGGGTCAGCGCCGCGGCCATCGGCAGGAGCACCACGAAGCCGACGGCCACCAGGGCCAGGAGCACCAAGGGGCCGGAGATGTCGGTGAGCTGCCCGCTGTAACGCGTCCACAGGACGCGCGCCACGATCCCCGCCGCGCCCAGTGCCGCCACGAGTCCGCCGGACAGCCGCTCCCCCATGCCGAGTTCCTCGTGTGCGTACAGCGGCAGGTAGGTGTTGAGCGCGGCCAGTCCGGTGCCGACGCCGAGCGAGTAGACGATGAGCCAACGGGCCGCGGTGTTGGGAGCCTTGGGCAGCCGGGCTGCCGCGGGCCCCTGGGCGTTCGTGTGGTCGGCGGGCAGCCTGACCGCGATGACGGCGAAGGCCAGTGCCACCGGAACGACCAGGGCGAGGGCGACGCGCCAGCCGAGCGCCGCCGCCAGTGAGGGCACGAGCAGGCCCGCGGCGAACGCTCCGAACTGCACACCGGACTGTTTGATGCCGACGGCCGCCGCTCGCCGCCCGGCCGGCAGATGGGCGGCGATCAGCCGGTTGGTCGCCGGGTTCGCGAAAGCCTGGGCGGCTCCGGCCAGCACCAGGGCGAGCAGCAGCCAGCCGTAACTGCCGCCCGCCGACAGCACCGTGAAGGCGGCTGCCACGGTCACCAGCAGGGCCAGCAGCGCCCGTCGGCCACCGACGAGGTCGGTGATGTGCCCGGCGTACAGGGAGAACAGGGAAGCGGTGCCGAAGGCCAGGGCGGTGAGCGTACCGAGCTGGGAGCGTGAGATGCCGAGCTCGTCCAGCAATAACGGGCCGAGCGCGCCCAGGGCGAAGAGCACGAACATCGCCAGCCCCATGCTCGTCGTCAGCAGCGTCACCAGCCCTCCGGGTGACGCGCCGTCCCGCTCCGCGATCCGGGTCTCCTGCTGTGCAGCCATCCTTGCCTCCCCAACTGGGACAACCGTGTGTAGCATTACTCTAGATCCTAACTCTAGTGAAAGGAGGGTGCGGCATGTCAGGCAAGCCCGGAATCCGGCACCAACAGGCGCAGGAGACCAGAAGGCGGATGCTCGACGCGGCTCTGCGGCTCTTCGTCGAACACGGCTACGGCGGCACCACGATCGACTCGATCGCACGCGAGGCCAAGGTGGCGGTCCAGACCATCTACTTCAAGTTCGGCAACAAACAGACGATCCTCAAGGAGCTCGTCGACATCCGGGTCGCCGGCGACGACGAGCCGGTACCGACACTGGAACGTCAGTGGGTCAAGGACGCCATCCACGCCGAGGACGCCACCACCCAGCTCCGTCATCAGGTGGCCGGAGCCGGCGCGATCTACGAACGGGTCGGCGAACTCCTTGAGGTGCTGCGCACCGCGGCGGCTTCGCACGCAGACGTCGCTCCGCTGTGGGAGCGCAACAAGCAGCAGCGCCTCGAAGTCCAGACGGCACTGATGAAGGCCCTGACCGAGAAGCAGCCCCTGCCGGAAGGGCTCACTTTCGAGAGTGCGGTGGACATCAGCTACAGCCTGCTGGGCCCCGAGGTCCACCACCTCCTGGTGAGCGAACGCGGCTGGACGTCCCGGCAGTGGGCCGACTGGGTCCACGCCGGCCTGTGCCACCACCTCCTGGACGGCAACTGACCGACCCCGGCGACGGGCGGGCGCATCCGGGCCGGCCGGCGTCCGGCAGGACCCACGCCCGCCAGGGCCCCGCACCCTCGTACGAATGTCCCGTGACGCCCGGAGAGCCACCGGGCCCACCCGAAAGCGGCGGGGCAGCGACACACCCGCGCCGCCCTGAGACCACCAGGAGAGAGCCCATGGGGCTTTCGGCACAGCGACACCGCGACCCAGGCGGCGAAAAGACATCGACGGCAGGGGACCCGGCGCCACCGCCGCCGAGGGGCCGGCTCGCGGGACTGGCGCGCGTGCTGGCGCGGCGCAGAATCCCGGTCTTCTTAATCGTCACCGCGCTGGCCCTGGCCGCCGCGCTGTTCGGCGCCGGAGCCGCCGGCCACCTTTCCAGCGGCGGCTACACACCCGATGATTCGGAGTCCGCGCGGGCCGAACGGCTGCTCAGCGAACGCTTCGAAGCCGGCTCCCCCAACATGGTCCTGCTCGCCAAGGCCAAGGCCCCGGTCGACGAGGCGACGACCGCCCGGGCGGGGCAGGACCTCACCCGACGCCTCCGGAACGAGCCCGGTGTGGTGTTCGCGGAGTCGTACTGGAGCACCAAGGACCCGGCGCTGCGCTCCCAGGACGGACGCACCGCCCTCATCCTGGTCAAGCTGGCGGGCGACGAGAACGACTCCACCCGCAAGGCGCACGGTCTGGTGCCGGAGGTCACGGGCGAGCAGGGCCCGTTCACCGTGAGCGCGACCGGCCAGGCGCCGATCAACAACCAGTTGGAGAAGCAGAGCGCGGAGGACCTGACCCGCGCCGAACTCCTCGCGGCTCCGCTGACCCTGCTCATCCTGCTGGCCGCCTTCGGCTCCCTGGTCGCCGCGTCCCTGCCGATGCTCGTGGGCATCGTGTCCGTCGTGGGCACGCTCGCGGTCCTCCGGCTGCTGGCCTCGTTCACCGATGTGTCGCTCTTCGCGATGAACGTCACCACGGCCCTCGGGTTCGGGCTCGCCGTCGACTACAGCCTGTTCATCGTCACCCGTTACCGGGAAGAGCTCGCGCGGGGGCGGGAGGTGACCGACGCCATCGCCGAGAGCCTGCGCACCGCGGGGAAGACCGTCCTGTTCTCCGCCCTCACCGTCGCGCTCTCGCTCGCCGCGCTGATGGTCTTCCCCGTCTACTTCCTGCGCTCCCTGGCGTACGCGGGTATCGCGGTGGTGGTGCTGGCCACCCTGACCTCGCTGCTGATCCTGCCCGCGATCCTCGCGGTGATCGGCCGGCGGGTCGACCGGCTCGACATCTTCGCACCGCTGCGCCGCCGTTTGCCGGGCTCCCGGAAGGGCGAAGCCGGCGCCTGGCACTGGCTCTCGACCCGGGTGATGCGCCGCCCGGTCCTGACGGGTGGCGCGGTGGTGGCGCTTCTGCTGCTGCTCGCCGTGCCGTTCAGCCACGCCCGGTTCGGCATGACGGACGACCGGATCCTGCCGCGCGGTGCCGACGCCCAGCAGGCCGCCGAAACCATCCGCGGCGATTTCACGCAGGCCGCCACTGCCCCGGTGACCGTGGTCCTGCCCGCTGTCCACCCCGCAGCGGACGAGCGGCGGCTGACCGACTACGTCCGCGCGGTGTCGCAGGTCGGCCACACCGTACGAGTGGACAGCGCGGTCGGCAGCTGGAGTGGTGGCAAACTCGTCGCGCCCCCGGGGCAGGCCTCTGCCCGCTATGCGGATGCCCGCGGGACATGGCTGTCGGTGGTCTCCGACGTCAATCCGAACTCGGCGCGCGGGGAGGAGCACGTCCGGGACGTGCGAGCGGTGCCGGCCCCCTCGGAGCGGCTGGTGGGCGGGGACTCCGCGACCCTGGTGGACACCAAGGGGACACTGGCCGACCGCATCCCGTGGGCCGCGGCGATCATCGTGCTGAGCATGCTCGTCCTGCTGTTCCTCTTCTCGGGAAGCATCGTCATACCGATCAAGGCGCTGCTGTTCAACCTGCTCAGCCTGACGGCGTCGTTCGGGACGATGGTGTACGTCTTCCAGGACGGTCATCTCAAGTGGCTGGTCGGCGACTTCGTACACACCGGGCAGCTGGAGGTGACGGTGCCCCTGCTGATGTTCTGTGTGGCGTTCGGCCTGTCCATGGACTACAGCGTCTTCCTGCTCTCCCGCATCCGCGAGGAGTACCTGGCCACCGGGGACAACACCCGCGCCGTGGCCTTCGGCATGGACCGCACCGGCCGGCTGATCAGTGCCGCCGCGCTGATCGTGGCCACCGTCCTGGCCGCGCTCGCCACCTCCGGGCTGAGCCTGCTGAAGCTGCTCGGCGCCGGGCTGGCGCTGGCGGTCCTGGTCGACGCCACGCTGGTCCGCGGGATCCTCGTACCGGCTTTCATGAAACTCATCGGCCGGGCCAACTGGTGGGCCCCGGGGCCGCTCCGGCGGCTGCACGAGAAGGCCGGCCTGCGCGACGACTGATGACGTCCGGACGTACGTGCGTGTGCCCCGCGAGCCGTTTCGCGGGGCACACGCACGTACGGAATAAAAAGGAACTTGACTAAAGCTTTCAACTAGAGTAGAAATACAGCGAGTTCTCGTCGGGGGGCGGGGCACTTATCCCCGGGACGACGCGAACACGCACACGCGCCATGATCAACGGGGGTTGTCGAAATGGTACGTACAGAGCTCTGTGTCCACTCGGCGACAAGAGCGAACGGGCAAGCGGCATTCCGCTTCCACCCACAGGGCTGACCCTTCATCACCCTTTCCGCACCGGCAGGGCTTCGCGCCCGCACGGTCGCGTCGATCTTTCGACTGTTTCTTTGACGATTTCCCGCCGGGGAGTACGCCCCGGCCTCCTTCACCATTCCCTTTTCGCCATCCTGTGGTCCGGCGATCCTTGAGACACTGCCGTATGGGTTGCGTGAAAATCCGGACGGAGATTCAGAACGTGGGCTCTGCGATACCTGACGACGTGTCCGGCTCTGCCCGGCACCGACTTATCGTCCTCTCCATCGGAAAGCGTTCCGACTTCCACCGCGCCGTACACCAGGCCCTGGCCGGCCTCGCCGAGGATTCACCACGCCGGCTGACCGACAGCCACGGAGGCGGACCACCGCTGACCGCGGACAACGCGCAGGCGCTCACCCCACTGCCCGCACACACCAGGATTCTGGCGAAGGCCCGCCGCTTCCTCACGGCGGCCATGCCCCTGGCGGAGCTGCGTCTCGTCATCGCCGACACCCCGGACGACGCCGCACGCATGGCCGGCGCGCTGGACGCACCGGCCGGGTACGCGACGGTCACGCCGCTGGTCCTCATCGACGCACGAGGCGCCGGTCTCAGTACGGCCCCGTTCGAAGAGTCCGTCACCGAAGCCCTCGAAGAGCTGGCCACAGGCCTGCCCGAGCAGCTGCGCGACGGCCTGTCCACCCATCACGCGGCCGTCTACGCCGAAGGCGCCGAGCATCTCCTCCAGGTGGCGCGGCCCTATCTGCTACGGCGGATGCCGGAAGACCGCCGGGCCCTCGCCGCCGACGTGGTCTGCCTGCTGACCGACCACGCACAGCGGTGGCTCTCCCGCTCCGCCACCCGCGCCGCCCGCAAAGGCCGCTCCGCGCTGGCCGGTTCCCTCCACGCCTTTCTCGCCCGGCAGGCGGGGCCTGTCTGGGGGCTGCACTACTACACGGGGTCGGTCGTCTCCGGTCTCATCCGTGATCTGGACCAGCTCGCCGACGCCTCCGGGAACCCCGTACTCCGCGGTCCGAGCGAGCACAGCCTGGCGTGCGGTGCGCTGGCCCGGTGGCAGCTGGACGAGGCACCGTTCCTGATCGTGGTGACCAGCGGCATGGTCGACGAATTCCGCGGCACCCTGGCCAACCTCAGAGATGCCCGCGCCCGCGGCTTCATCGTCTGCGCCGATTCCGCGGCTTCCGCCTGGTACCCGTTCCAGGGCACCATCCACGGTGCCGAGGATTCGCGGGCGGTGCTCCAGGCTCGGGACATCCCCTACGTCTATCTGGACGATCCCGACCAGCTGGCCTCCGGCCTCACCGAAGCGTTCACCGCCTACCACCAGGGACGCGGGCCGGTCGTTCTGCTCGTGAGCCCCGCCGTACTGGACAGCATTGCCGGCGAGGAAATCCCCGGCGAAGCCGCCTGCTTACCCAAGGCGTCCTTGACCCCCGTCCGGGAAGACGCCATCGCCCCCGTCATGAACATCGTCAACCGGGACCCGGGCAGGCTGCTGTGGCAGTGCGGCCGTCTCGACGACGAGGAGTCCGGACTCGTCCACGACATCGCACGACGCGCCGGCATCGGCCTGGCCGACTCACTGACCCGCCCCGGGAGCGTTGCCAAATACCGCGACGGACAGCTGGTCCCCGAATACCTGGGAACACTCGGCGTGTACGGCTTTTCCGCACGCGTCCACGACTACCTGCACGCCGGAGGCCGGCTCCGGCCCCGTAACGAGCAGTGTCTGTTCTTCCTCAAGAGCCGCATCGCCGAAGCGGCCACCCCGTTCTCCCCCCGCGCGCTGAAACGCTCCTTGCGCATCGTCCAAGTCACCCGGGAAGCGGAACACCTCGCCCCGTTCGCGGACCATCCCCTGCACGCCGACGCCGGCGCCTTCCTGCGCGCCGTGCGCGAGCGGCTGGACGTCGATCCGGACGTACGCGCCACACGGACCGAAGCCATCGCCCGTACCCGGGACAGCGCATCCGACGCGGTGCACGAGCTGCCGGTGCTTCCGATGAGCGCGAACTACTTCTTCGCGCATCTGCAGCAGGTCCTCGAACGGCTCATCACCGCCGAGGAATACACCTACACCGGCGTCTTCGACGTGGGCCGCGGCGGCCTCTCCGCGGTACGCAACCTCCCGAGGACCGGCCAGGGCTTCTCCGGCTGGTACGGGCGGGCGCTGATGGGTGACGCGCTGCAGGCCGTCCCCGCCATCGCACTGACCCGCGACGACAACATCCTCGCATTCATCGGCGACGGCGCCTCGGCCCTGGTCCCGGACATCGTGCCCACGCTCATCCAGCAGGTGTGCCTCTACGGACAGCAGCTGCGGCGCAACCTCACGGTCTTCCTGCTGATCGACGGTGGCCACTCGGTCATCCGCACCTACCACGAAGGCCGCACCGACGCGGGGATGAGCCGTCAGACCCAGCTCCTGCACCTGCTCGAACCGGAGTGGACGCGGTCCTTCGGTGGGCTGACCGTGCACCACCGGCATGTCACCGACGTGGCACAGGCCGACCTGCCGGGCTGGCTGCGTCAGCAGGCGACCGTCAATGTCTGCTCGGTGCCGGTCTCCCACAACAACGAGGGAGACGGCCTCAGCCTGCTGTCCACGCACGGCTGGCAGCGCGACGAACTGTCCGACCTCAGCCTCGCCATGTTCCGGGCGGCCGCGAAGGCCGCGGCCGGCGCGTAAGGCCCGCCCGTCGTGATCCGCAAGCCCGAGTGACCCGCTGCCCGTGCGCGACGCACCCGCCCTTTCCCACGGAGGCATTGTCTTGTCCCCCGAGTCCACAGATTCCGTCGGTCACGCCCAGGCCGGCGGCTCCCCGACCGCGTTCGGCTTCCTTGCCCACCCGATCAGCACGGGACACCGCAACCAGGTACGCGGGATCGATCTCTTCTCCCGCCTGATCGACGAGAACCGTGGTACCCCGCGCTCCGAAGGACCGTGCTACAGCGTCCCGTTGCCCCTGTTCGGTTCCGTCACCTCCGTCACCGGAGCGCGGTGCACCGGTGAGGTCCGCTACCTGCCCTACACCGCGGAACAGATCCTGCGCCGGCCCACGACCGCGCGCGCCATGGTGGCGGCGGAGGTCAACAGACTGCGTGACGAGGGTGCCCGGCTGGTCGGCCTCGGCGGTGCGACGTCCATCGTCGGTGACCGCGGTCTGTGGACGGCCCGCCAGGTCGGCATCCCGGTCACCAGCGGCAACTCCCTGACGGTGTACGCGGCGTACCGGCAACTGCTGCACGTCGTGGGGCTGCTCGGGCTGCCGGCGGAGAGCACCCGGGTCGCCGTCGTCGGGTACCCGGGCTCGATCGGCCTCGCCGTGGCGAGGCTGCTGCTGGCCGACGGGTTCCGCCTCGACCTCGTGTGCCGTCAGGGGGCCCGCTCCTCCGACGCCCTGCTCCGGCATCTGGACCGGGCCGACCACGAACGGGTGCGGCTCGTCGACGACATCACCCGGTGCTCGCAGGAGACCCGGCTGTTCGTCTGCGCCTCGTCGGTGGGCGGCCTGGTGTCGCCGGACAAGCTGCGGACCGGTTCCGTCGTGGTCGACGTGGCACTCCCCCGCGATGTCACCGCACCCCCGCGCGGCCACCAGGATGTCCTGATCATCGATGGCGGCCTGGTCAGCGCCGTCGACGAGGTGGTCGTGGGCGACGGCACGCTGCCCGGCCCCACACGGCAGCTCAACGGCTGCCTCGCCGAGACGATGGTGCTGGCGCTCGAAGGCCGGGCCGAGTCGTTCTCCTTGGGCCGCGACCTGGATCTCGGCCGGGTCCGTACCATCGGCGCGCTGGCGGCCCGGCACGGGTTCGTCACCGTTCCGCTGGCATCTTTCGGGCGGCCGGTCGCGGACGAGGAGATCGCCCGGCTGGCACGGCACTTCCGGCGCCCCTCCGCCGGCCCGGCGGTACCCGCCGGCGCCGACGAGGAGGAAGACGTCGTCCCGGCCACCAAGCGGCGGTTCCGGGACCGGGTCAACCCGCCGATGGCCCGGCTGTTCGAAGCACACGGCCTGGACCGGGTGTTCACCCGCGCCGACGGCTGCACGCTCACCACCGCCGACGGCGTCGACTACCTGGACTTCGTCGCCGGATACGGCTGCCTCAACCTCGGCCACAACCACCCACGGGTCACCGAGGAGCTGCGCCGGTTCCTCGACCGCGGTTCACCCACGTTCGTCCAGTACGTGTCCATGCCCGCGCAGACCGCGGAACTCGCGGAACGGCTCAGCGCGCTGGCTCCCGGAAACCTGGAGCGGGTCTTCTTCAGCAACTCCGGCACGGAGGCGGTGGAAGCGGCGCTCAAGGTCGCCCGCGCCGGAACGGGACGTTCGCGCCTCGTCCATGCCGACAACAGCTACCACGGCAAGACCCTGGGCGCGCTCTCCGTGACGGGCGGGGGCCGGCACCGCACGTCCTTCGGGCCGCTGCTGCCCGACACCGTCGCCGTGCCGTACGGGGACATCGACGCACTCGGCGCGGCCATCGACGGGGCGGCGGCGTTCATCGTCGAACCGGTCCAGGGCGAAGGCGGTGTCGTGCTGCCGCCCGACGGATACCTCAAGGAGGCCCGCGAACTCTGCCGCCGCGCGGGTGCGGCCTTCATCCTGGACGAGGTCCAGACCGGGCTCGGGCGTACGGGAGCCCTGTTCGCCGCCGAGCACGACGGGCTCGACCCGGACGTGCTGTGTGTCGCCAAATCGCTCTCCGGCGGCCTGGTCCCCATCGCGGCGACCCTGAGCCGCAGCGATCTGTGGGACTCCGCGTACGGCAGCACCAACCGTGCCATGCTGCACTCGTCGACCTTCGGCGGCGGCAACTTCGCCGCGGCGGCCGGTCTTGCCACGCTGGACGTGCTGGTCGACGAGGACCTGCCGCGACGCGCCCGGGAGACTGGCGAGTATCTGCGCAGCTCGCTGCGGAAGGTGTGCGGGCCGTACCGGTTCATCAAGGAAGTGCGCGGCATCGGACTGATGACCGCCATCGAGTTCGACGGCGACTTCTCGGGCGCGGTGCGCACGATGACCGACGAGTTGCTCACGCGGCTGCCCGGTGACCTGCACGCGCTCGCCGACTGGCTGCCCGACGATCTGCGGACCGCGCTGTCGCGTACCGGCAGCGCCGTGGAATCGACGCTGGGCGACCTGATGTGCCTGCGCTTCGTGAGCAGCCTGGCACGCGAGCACCGCATCCTGACGTTCGTCACCGCCCACTACAACCGGGTCATGCGGATCCAGCCCCCGCTCATCCTCGACACCGCGCAAGCGGACCGGTTCGTCACCGGGGTGAACGCCGTCTGCCAAAGCCTCGCGCTCCACGGCGACCTGGATGTCTGGCGCCCGCCGGCGAACTGACCGCCGTGCCGGGCCCGCCCGCCGCCTCGCCCCCGTAGCACCGACCACGCACACCACCGACCATGGGAGAGCACGCATCATGAGCACCATCGACGCCGAGAAGAAGATCATCGACTTCATGGTGGACCGACTCGGCCTGCAGCCCGAGGAGATCACCCGCGCCGCCCGCTTCAAGGAGGACCTCGAACTCGATTCGCTGGACATGGTGGAAATGGTCACCATCCTGGAGGAACAGCTCGGCATCACGATGGACGACACCATGGCCGAGGAGCTGACCACGCTGGGTGCCGTCATCGACTTCATCGAGGCCCGTCAGGTCGCCGACGGGACCGCGGCGTGAGCGCCCGCCGCGTGGTGGTCACCGGCCTCGGCCCGGTCACCCCGGTGGGCGTCGGCGCGAAGGCGTTCCACGTGGGCCAGCTGGGCGGCCTCAGCGCGGTGCGGGCCATCAGCCGGTTCGATCCCGCCGGTCTGCCGGTACGCATCGCGGGCGAAGTGGACCTGCCGGAGCAGCTGGCCCTGTCCCGTCGCGAGACAGCCGCCACCGACCGCTGCACCCAGCTCGCCGCCGCGGCGGCCGCCCTCGCTCTGGAGGACAGCGGGATCGATCTCGATGAGGAGGACCGCAGCCGGATCGCAGTCTCGATCGGGACCGGCTGCGGCGGCGCGACGAGCATCGCGGAAAGCTCGCGCGCGTTCCTCGGCGAGGGCCTGCAGGCGGTGCCGGCCCGTTTCGTCCCCATGTCCATGGCCAACAGCACCGCTGCCTGGGTCGCCATCCGGCACGGTCTCACCGGGCCGTGCACCACGGCCGTGACGGCTTGCGCCAGTGGCGCGGACGCGCTGGTGACGGCACATCAGCTCATCGCGACAGGCGAGGCCGACGTGGTGCTGGCCGGTGGTACGGAGGCACCGCTCACCGCGATGATCGTCGGAGGCTTCGCCCGGATGAGGGCGCTGTCCGCTCGCAATGACGAGCCGGAGCGGGCCAGCCGCCCCTTCAGCGCCGACCGGGACGGCTTCGTACTAGCCGAGGGCGCGGCCGTACTGGTCCTCGAAGAAGCCGGACACGCCGCGGCCCGCGGCGCCGTGCCGCTGGCGGAGTTCAGCGGCTACGGCCGGTCCTGCGACGCGCACCACATCGTCGCTCCCCGCCCGGACGGCGGCGCGGCCGCGCAGGCGGTGACCGCGGCGCTCCGCTCGGCGCGGCTCGCCCCCGAGGACGTGTCCTATGTCAACGCACACGGCACGGGAACCGTCTTCAACGACGCCGCCGAGGCCCGGGCACTGAGCACCGCACTCGGCGCAGCGGCCGCCCGCGTCCCGGTCTCCGCGACCAAATCGATGACCGGCCACGCCCTTGGAGCAGCCGGCGCGATCGAGGCCGTGGCCGCCGTGCAGGCGCTCTTCTCGGGCGTGCTCCCGCCCACGGCCAACCTCGACACCCCGGATCCCGGCCTCGGACTCGACGTCATCGGTCCGGAGCCGCGCGAGGCCGACACCACCGCCGTACTGTCCAACTCCTTCGCCTTCGGCGGGCACAACGTCGCCCTCGCCTTCACCGGCCCCGGCGCGAACTGACCTGCTCGCCGCCCCCATGACGAGGTGACCATGCACAGCGACTTCGACACGATCATCGTCGGTGCCGGGTTCGCCGGCGTGACGGCCGCACGGGAACTGGGCTCCCCGGGACGGCGAACCCTGCTCCTCGAAGCCCGCGACCGGCTCGGCGGGCGCACCTGGACCGACACGTTCGCCGGCCGGCGGATCGAACTCGGCGGAGCGTGGATCCACTGGAACCAGCCGCACATCTGGGCAGAACTCACCCGCTACGGCATCCCCGTCGTCACGGACGAGGAACCGGAGGAAGCCCTCGTACCCACCGAGGAGGAGCCCCTCTGCCTGCCGGCCGACGACGTCCTCGCACTCGTCACCGAACTGCTCAACAGGGTCTTCAGGGGAACGGACAGGTACTTCCCCCGGCCTCACGACCCGCTCTTCCGCGCCGATCTGCTCACGGAGTTCGACCGGTACTCACTGCGCGACTGGCTGGACCGGCTGGATCTCACGGCCGAGGAACGGTCCATGGTCACCAGCGCGCTCTCCACGGAACTCGGCGGATCAAGTACACGGGCCGCAGCGTCGATGCTCGCCCAATGGTGGGCCCTCGGCGGACTCGCCCACCACGGGTACCACTCCCTCGTCAGCTTCCGTCCCCAACCGGGAATGCGGGCGCTGCTCGAAGCCATGGTGGCCGACGCACAGGCCGAGGTGCGCCTCAACGCGCCGGTCGCCGCGATCGCCGACGATGGCGAACGCGTACATGTGACCACGCGGGCGGGCGAACGGTTCTCCGCCCGCACGGCGGTGGTGGCCCTGCCCGTCAACATATGGCCGGACATCGACTTCTCCCCGGGGCTGCCCGAGACGCACACCACCACGGCTGCCGCCGGGATCGGCGTGCCCCACAGCATCAAGCTGTGGCTCCAAGTGAAAACCGACCGCCCGCCATTCATCGCCCAGGGCTCCGAAAGCGCACCGATCTCCACACTGCTCCCCCACGCCACGGTGGAAGACGGCCAGATCCTGGTCGGCTTCAGCGTCGATCCGTGCTTCGACGTCACCGATTTCACGCTGGTCGAAAAGGCCGTCCAGCGGCTGGTGCCGGACGCCGAACTCGTGGACTACCGGGCCCATGACTGGGGCCGAGACGCATTCTCCCGGGGCGGCTGGGGAACCCGCCGCCCCGGCCAGCTGACCACGACGCTCGGGACACTGCAACAGCCTCTCGGCCGGATCACCTTCGCCTCGGGCGACCTCGCCAGCGGCTGGGCAGGCTGCATCGACGGCGCCGTCGAGTCGGGCCTCAAGGCCGCGCGACGGATCTCGGCAGCCGGGCAGGGCCGGGTACTCCCGTCAGGCATCGTTCTCTGAGCCGGTTGGTCGGGACGTAAGCGAGCGGCTGCCCTCCGGGGGCAAAGCTCCGCGCAGACACCGTCGCCAAGGCGCTCAATGACCGTTGAACCACCGAATCCGCAGCGGAACGAACCGGGCCCCGGACGCCGAAGTACGGCATCCGGGCCCCGGTCGTGTTCGCAGCGCCGCGATTACAGCGTCCACGACGCCGAAGGCGTCCAGTCCCCGAGCCAGTCGGCGGCCTCGTATCCCGACGCCTGCCGCGGTGTCAGCTGCGGCCGGTCCAGGCCGGCCGGGCCCGCTCCGGGGCCGGTGTTGGCGTACTCGGCGAAACGGTCCTTCTTCCAGGAGAAGCCACCCATGTCCGTCCACGGAGCGGCTTTGACGGCGGCGCTCAGCCGCGTGTTCCGGACGACGGTCTGCGGATCGAGCGTGGCGTCACCGCCCGCGTGCCAGGGCCGTCCCAGGTGGAAGCTCCGCGCGCCGACATCGCCGTCGACGGTGGAGTCGGTGATCAGGAAGCCCTTGCTGCCGGCCGGGGTGGACGGCGCGGTGACACAGCCGGCCGAGGTGCCGTCCCAGCGCTTCTTGAGCGTCAACACCGTGCCGCGGAAGACGGCGGTGGCCCGGCCGAAGACGAAGTCGACGTTGCCGACGATGTGGCACCGGTCCACAGAGACCCGGCCGACCCGGCCCGGGGCGGCGCTGTCGAGCTGAAGGGTGTCCTGGTCACCATTGATGACGACGCGCTCCAGCACCACCTTGTCGGCCGCGGTGCGCAAGGCCACGGCCTGATGGTCCTTCTGACCGCGGTGAGCGGCCTCGTCGAAGTCGTTGGTGACGGTCAGGCCCCGGGCCCGGAAGTCGTCCGCCTCCACGGTGAGGGTGGCGCTGCCCGCGGTCCCGTACGTGCCACCGCCCGGCTTGGCGGTCCCGGCCGAACGGTCTTGCACGATCTGTGCGTCCGCCGCGTGCTTGCCGGTGCTCTGGAGGGTGAGGTGCGGCTTGTCCGCCGGGATGCGCACCGCCTCGCGGTACGTGCCCGGCGCGACGGCGATGGTGCCCCTGGACCTGTTGCCGCGCGGCACCGCGTCCACGGCGGCCTGTACGGCGCGGTACCGGCCCCGGCCGTCCTTGGCTACGGTGAGCGTGGTGGTCGCCGCCGCCGTCCGGGTGGGCAGCGACGCACGCGGCCCGGAACCGGCCCGGACGAGGGAGGGAACGTCCGCAGCGGCGTCGAGCGCGTACGAGTAGAACTTCCGCGGGTCGAAAGCCGCACCCCCTCCCCCGCTCTCGTTACGCCCCTCGGTGTCCTTGAAGACATTGCCGCGCTGGACGAGCGTGGCCGTCCGGTCCCTGGTCACGGGGTTGGCAAGACCCTGGAAATAGCTGTTCTCCAGCAGCATCACGGTCCTCCCACGGGCGTAATTCCCGTACGAGGCCTCGACGGCGCCACCCGGCGCGTCCTGGAGGAAGTTGTTGTACAGGTGCGCGTGCGCCGCGTTGTCCGTCGACGGGTTGCGCTGGGCGGTCTCCCGGAACCAGTTGTGGTGGACGGTGACGTCGGCCTTGACGTTCTTGGTCCAGCCGATCCCGAACGCCTTGTTGTGATTCTCCAGCCGGTTCCAGGACACCGTCAGATACGTGGTGTCCTTGCGGCTGTCGATCAGCCCGTCGGCCATGTGCCGCAGGTCGTTGTGGTCGATCCACACGTGGTGGGCGCCGTCCATCTGCACCGCGTCCCAGTCGTGCGCCTTGTCGTTCCACGTCCCGGCGTAGGAATCCCGGATCGTCAGATTGCGGATGATGACGTTGTGCACGCCCTGACCGAGGAAGAAGCCCCCGCCGACGATCTCACCGGAGATACCGGCCCCCACGATCGTCTTGTCGGAGGCGACCTTGATCTCCCGGCCCTTGGGGTCCACGGTGATCACCCGGTCGACGACGATGACGTACGGCCGTGGCGCGGTCGCGTACCTCTCCAGCTCGGCGAAGGTCCGTACGGTCACGGTCCCGCCTCCCCGGCCACCGTATGTACCGTTCTGTCCGAGCGCGTTGACGGAGGCGAATCCGTCCGCCACCTCCGCGGCCCTTACGGGCGCCGCCGCGGCGACGGCGGCCACCGGAACGCCCACCCGCAGGCCCACTGCCCGCCGCCGGTGCCGCGCGCGACGTGTTCTGTCGTTACGTGAAGTCATGTACCCGCTCTGCCGGTTCGAAGGTGAGGAAAGTCTTCGTGCAGCGGTTGCCGCCGGCACGGGAAAGGTTGCTTGGCGGAGGGCACGGCGAACCAGGCTGCGGACGTCATTGCTACGGTCGCCGGATGGTGAACTGGGACGAAGTGGACGTCCGGGCACGGATTCGGGAGAGGGCCGCACGGGATCCGGAGCGGAAGCGTTTCGGGGCGCCCACGCACCGGTACGCGCTGGCACCGCGGCTGCCGGAGACGGAGATCCGGGCGTTCGAGGTAACGCATGGCATCGCTCTGCCGACGGAGTACCGGTCCTTCGTCGCGGAGGTGGGCAACGGCCCGGCCGGGCCCGGTCAGGGCCTGATGCCGTTGACCGTTCCTCGCCCGGAGGCCGACGAGGAGTGGGCCGTGGACGGCGAGTGGGAGGACGACCGGCTGCCGGGCCGGCTCGCCGAGCCGTTCCCGCTCACCGAACCCCTGCCCGGCCGGATCGGGACACCGGTCGATGTACTGACCCGGGGCACCCTCATGCTGGCCGAACAGGGCTGCGGCATCTTCGACCGGCTCGTCCTGAGCGGCCCGCACGCAGGCGAGATCTGGCGGATCGATCCGGACTGGGGCGGCTTCGTACCGGCGAGCACCGGATTTTGTGCCTGGTACACCGATTGGCTGGCGAGCCCGGAGGGAGGGGCGGCGACGTCAACAGGATGCCGGGACCGGCGAGCGCCAGGCCCATGACACACGAGGCTGTCGTCAGCCTGTCCGTGTCGGTCGGGCTTGCGTACCGTCCTCGTGGGTGGCTGCCCAGGAGGCGAGCAGTCGCAGGCCCTCTTCGGACGCGGAGCCGGGCTCGGCGGTGTGGATCGTCAGGGTGAGGCCGGGTTCGGCCGCCATCTCCAGTCTTTCGTAAGCGAGGGTCAGCTCGCCTACGGCCTGGTGGTGGAAGCGCTTGGTGCCGGTGCCGTGGTGGCGGACGTTGTGGGCGCCCCAGCGGGTGCGGAATTCGTCGCTGCGCGTGGACAGCTCGCCGACGAGGCGTTCGGCGTCGTCGAGCCGGAGGGCGCGGGCGAGGGCTTCCAGTACGGCCAGGGAAGCACCGGCGAGGTTTCCGCGCTCCAGATTGGCGTAGTACTCCACGGTCATGTCGGCCAGCGCGGCGACTTCACTCCGGCGCAGGCCGGGTACCCGGCGCTGGCTGCCGACGGGCAGTCCCGCCTGCTCGGGGGTGATCTTCGCTCGCCGGGAGGTGAGGAACTCGCGGACCTCTGCTTGGTTGTCCACGCCAGGCCGAGGGCCGGCAGGCCGCGATTTCATGTCGTTCCTGTTGCGGTACTCACGGCTGCGGCCCGGGCCCTGACCCATCGGACACCCCCAGGATCGACCAGGAAGGCCCGGGCGCCCTCGCGCCCGCGGCCCGGCGCTCCGGGGGTGCAGGGCCGCGCGTCTGCCCGGCACCGCTCGACGCCGGCTACCTCACCGTCGGACACCTGAAAATCTATCGCGGCCGTTGTAGACATTGGGCGGTGGTGTGGCTATGGTTTCTCTCGTAACCTAGAGAGACCGAAGGGCCCGGCAGAGACGAACTGCCGGGCGGCAACATCAGCAAGTAAGTGCAGTTCGCAGGACGGTACGGCGGTGGAGTTTCGAAGCCAGGGTTGTTGCAGGACGGCGACGGGACTGACGGCCGGACCGGGTGGCCCGCAGTGATCAGGGGCCGCCACCCGCAGTACCGCAGTGAAAGCAAGTGAGCAGCACCTCGGTGAAGGCGTCGGCTGCGGGCGCGCGCACCGGGAGGTTCGGCAGTGGGGCCTCAAGCCTCAGCAGACACAGGACGGGCGACGGACCGGCTGCCGAAGAGCAGTTCGCATCACCAGTAGTTGCACAATTGATCACCGAGGGAAGAACGGAGGAGCGAGCGCCATCAGGATCGCCCGGGCGGACATCGTGAGCCCGGGTACCGCAGGACATCGATAGTGAGGTGGTCTCCGGTCAAGCAACCGCGATCCCCGCGGCCCCGGCAGCATGTCGGCCGGGTCGGCGGACACAGAAGGCCGGCGCAGTATCACGGCCGGCAGATGGTGTAACAGTTCCTTCGGGGCCCGGGTGCCAGTACGGCATCCGGGCCCCTCCACGCGTTCCATGAGAGAGGTTCGATGACAGCAGACGACTCGTACGACCGTCTCGATGACGACGATTACCCCGCCTACACCATGGGCCGGGCCGCCGAGATGCTCAACACCACCCAGGGGTTCCTCCGCGCCATCGGCGAGGCCCGCCTCATCACCCCGCTCCGCTCGGCGGGCGGCCACCGCCGGTACTCGCGCTACCAACTGCGTATCGCCGCCCGCGCTCGCGAGCTCGTCGATCAGGGCACCCCCATCGAGGCCGCCTGCCGCATCATCATCCTCGAAGACCAGCTCGAAGAGGCCCAGCGGATCAACGCGGAATACCGCCGCGCCGCCGACGCGCCGAACCCGCCCACCGATGCCTGAGACCGGTGGGACCGGGCATTTCCCGGGAGCTTCGTGACTGCCGCCCGCGCATGCTGCCCGCAGCGCTGCGCGTGCCGGGCGCCTCTGTCCTCCCAGGCCTTCGGGCCGGGAGCCGCCTCAGGCCACGGACGTCACGCCCCGTCGTTCTCGTGAAGGCTCGTCCGTAAGAGGTTCGTGAGCGACGGAAAACCGTTGCAGGCAGTGTGGGCCCGACCGACGCGTTCCGCGTTCCGGTCGGGCCCACACTGCTGTCCAGGTGCCGGCTTGGTGCCTGTTGTCCCCGGTCAGCCGGACGCGGGAGTGCCGAGCATCGCGGAAGCCCGCTGCAGCGGGCTGAGGGCGGGTACGAGTACGGGGGCGGCCTCGGGGAGGGCGTGGCAGGTGAAGCCGAGCTGCGCCATGGCCCGGAGGACTTCGCCGGCGGTGAAATCACGGCGGTCCTGGCCGGTGACGACCTCGCCGACCTGCTTGACGGGATAGCGGCGGCGGCCGATGGTCACGGATTCGCCGGTGCCCGATTCGGGCTTGATGCCCTTCATCGACTCCAGCACGTCGCTCTTGGTGAGCTCGAAGGGGAAACGGGCGATGACGCAGCGCATGTGACCTCACAGGGAGAGGGAAGAACGGTTTGGTCAGGGCGAGGCGGTTCTGTGGGAGAGGGCGAGGAGGCGAAGCTTCGCCTCAAGGTTCTACGCCGCCGGGTTGACGACGGACTCGCGTGCGCGCCGGGCCGCCGAAGCGGGGCGGCGTCGGCCCCGGCCCCGCCCTCCGGAGGAGTTGCTGCGCTGCGGGCGTTCGACCACCGGCGCGGTGATGACCACCGGGATGCCGGACGGGGCCTGGGCGCCGGTGATCCGGCTCAATGCCTCGTCGCCCGAGCGGACCTGGGTGGTCTGCGGCCGGATTCCGGCGTCCGACATCAGACGGACCATGCCGCGGCGCTGGCTCGGCGTGACGAGGGTGATGACGCTGCCGGACTCGCCGGCGCGGGCGGTCCGGCCGCCGCGGTGGAGGTAGTCCTTGTGGTCGGTCGGCGGGTCGACGTTGACGACGAGGTCGAGGTTGTCGACGTGGATGCCGCGCGCCGCGACATTGGTCGCCACCAGCACGCTGACATGCCCCGTCTTGAACTGCGCCAGCGTGCGGGTGCGCTGTGGCTGCGACTTGCCGCCGTGCAGGGCGGCGGCCCGTACCCCGCTGTTGAGCAGGTCCTGGGTGAGCCGGTCGACGGCGTGCTTGGTGTCCAGGAACATGATCACGCGGCCGTCGCGGGCGGCGATCTCCGTAGTGGTGGCATGCTTGTCGGCGCCGTGGACGTGCAGGACGTGGTGCTCCATCGTCGTGACCGCACCGGCCGACGGGTCGACCGAATGCACGACCGGGTCGGACAGATAGCGGCGCACCAGCAGGTCGACGTTACGGTCCAAGGTGGCGGAGAACAGCATCCGCTGCCCCTCCGGACGCACCTGGTCGAGCAGCGCGGTGACCTGCGGCATGAACCCCATGTCAGCCATCTGGTCGGCCTCGTCCAGCACCGTGATGCCCACCTGGTTCAGCCGGCAGTCACCGCGGGCGACGAGGTCCCTGAGCCGGCCCGGGGTCGCGACGACGACCTCGGCCCCGCCCCGCAACGCGCCGGCCTGCTTGCCGATCGACATCCCGCCCACCACCGTGGCCATCCGCAGCTGGACGGAGCGGGCGTACGGAGTGAGCGCATCCGTCACCTGCTGCGCCAGCTCGCGCGTCGGTACGAGGACCAGAGCCAGCGGCTGCCGGGGCTCGGCACGCTGTCCGGCGGTGCGGGCGAGCAGCGCGAGGCCGAAGGCGAGGGTCTTGCCGGAGCCGGTGCGCCCACGGCCCAGGACGTCGCGGCCGGCCATGGAGTTCGGCAGCGTCGCGCCCTGGATCGGGAACGGTGTGCTCACGCCCTGCCTGCCGAGTTCGGCCAGTAGTTGCTCGGGCATGCCGAGTTCGGCGAAGTCCGCGACGGCGGGCAGCGCGGCGGTGATCGTCTTGGGGAGCGCGAACTCACCCTGCGGCGGCCCGCTCCGGCGGCCACTACCGCCGGAACGAGCCGGGCCGCCGGACCGGCGCGATGCCGTCGAGCCGAAGCGGCTGCCACCCTTTCCTGCGGCGGCGTTGCCACCACGGTTGCGGGTGAAGCGGTCGTTCGTGGGTGTGCGGTTCATGCGGAACCTTCCTCGATGCGGCGCATATCAAGGAATTCCCGCGGCAATGAGCGACATGGAGAATTACAGGTATGGACCGATGGTAAAAGAAAGCATGTCCGGCCGGCGGAAATTCACGCGGGCGCGGATGCTGAATCAAGGTGACGCGACGGGGACGTGAAGTCCGGGCGTCGACTGCGGTGTGACTCTTGAGGATGCGCCGGGACACGCCTGCGTGCGCCTGCATCCCTGAACGGGGATCCGCGCGTGGCGAGACTACGGATACCTCCGCTTCGTCCCGCCGGTGGAACCGCCGCGGAAACTGCGTGCAGCTGGGGCCCGCACCCCGAAGGATGCGGGCCCCAGCTGCACAGTGCGTCAGTGTCAGGCCGGAACGATGTTCTCGGCCGTCGGGCCCTTCTGGCCCTGCGCGATGTCGAAGGTCACCTTCTGGCCTTCGAGCAGCTCGCGGAAGCCCTGGGCGGCGATGTTCGAGTAGTGGGCGAACACGTCGGGGCCGCCACCGTCCTGCTCGATGAAGCCGAAGCCCTTTTCCGCGTTGAACCACTTCACGGTACCAGCAGCCATGTCATATCTCCTTCGGGGCAGTACATCGGAATCCGCACTGCACGGACACCGTGTCGCCGCAATGATTACCCCGCCCGGAAAATGACCGGAAGTACAAAAACGCTCCCGTCGGCACGAGCCGAATGGGGGCACTTGAAGTTCGGGAACCACAACTGCAACTGAGATCGACAGTAGCATGCCACAACGCCCCTCGTCGCTCGAATAATTTCGTTCCGCTCACTTCGGCAAAAACTCTCATCACACGGTTCGCCAAACTCTCATCTCGCGAGCACAGATATTGACCTACGCGGGGCGCAATTCCCGGAAAGGGCGGAGCCGTCAGCAAGGTCGGTGGCGAACCGTGGACCGTCGGCGGGCGGCGGGTCGGCGGTCAGCGGCGGATCGATGTCCGCAAGACGCGCGAGGCGCTGCAGGGCGCCCTGTAACCGACGGCCCAGCGCCCAGATCGGCGTCCGAACTCCCTGTCACCAATGCGCAGTTGCCTGTTTGCGGCGCAAGCGCCAAGGCATACGGTGCACAGAGCAGCCGGGATCGCGCCGGGCACACCACCAAGGAGCCCCGCAGTGGACGACACTCCCATGCCCTCCATGCGTGCCGAGCTGGATCTGGACGGCCGCCGCCTGTCCTACCTGGACTTCGGCGGGAACGGACGGCTGCTGCTCGCCCTGCACGGGCACCTCGACGAAGGGCGCACTTTCGCCCCTCTCGCGCGGGACCTGGCCCCCGACTGGCGTGTCATCGCGCCCGACCAGCGCGGTCACGGGGATTCGGACCGGGCACCGCAGTACACCCGCGAGGGGTATGTCGACGATGCCGTGGCGCTGCTTGACCACTTCGCGGCCGGGCCGACGGTGGTCCTGGGACACTCACTCGGTGGACTCAACGCCTACCAGCTGGCCGCCTGGCACCCGCATCTGGTGAGCGCGGTCGTGGTGGAGGACGCCGGTGCCGAGATGGGCGTCGCGGGAGGCGTGAATCCCTTCCTCTTCTTGAGGGGCTGCCCCTACCGGGCGGCCACCCCCGAGCAGTTGATCGCACCCCTCGGCCCGGCCGGGCCGATGTTCGCGGACGCCTTGCGGCAGCTCCCCGACGGGTCCTGGCGCCTGCCTTTCCACCCGCAGGACACCATCGCTTCCCACGCGAACAATGAGGGCGATCACTGGGCCGACTGGCAGGCGAGCGACTGTCCCGCCCTGCTGCTGTACGGGGCGCGAAGCCCCGTGGTCAGTCGTGCCCACGCACAGGCGATGGTCCGGCGCCGTCCCGGCACTGAGGCAGTGGCATTCGATGCCGATCACTTCCTCCACCGCGACTGCCGGCAGGAGTTCGCGCGCGCCGTCCGCGCGTTCCTCGATGCGTGAATGCGTGACGGTGCCCGTACGAAGGTTCGGGCGGCGCGGACGGGCCCGCCCGCGCCGCGGCCAGGAACGTGGGTCGCTGGTGGTGGTGAGGAATCGGGAAAACCATGTCAGGCACCTGCTGCGGTCGGCAGGATGAGGGCATGGGCCATGAAGAGGTGAGTCGGGGCGGGATGCGGCCGATCGTGGTGCGGCATCCGGCGGGTCCGGTGGAGGCGGTCATGGAGGCCGACGCGCTCGACGCCGCCCTGGACACCTCGACGATACTGGTACGCGGCCCGCTGTTCGGGGTGGCCGCACAGGACGCCGGGCAGGCGCCGCGCTGGCGGGTGGTGACCGCGGTGGAGGCCGGCTGCCCGCAGCAGGCCAGAGACAGCCTCAACTCATTTCTGTGGTTCCGGGCGAAGGACGACACCCAGGACCGGGAGGAGCGGCGCGCCCTGCTGGCGGCGGTCACCCGGCTGGAGAGCGAACGCGTCGACGACCTCACCGTACTCAAAACCCGCTTTCGGATCGTGCGCGCCGAGGAGTACGCGGGCCTGCGGCCCGACGGCATCGAGCAGCCCCGCCCGAGCGACCCGGAACCCGCCGTGCCCGACTGGGGCCGCAGCGCCAAGGAAGCGATCGACGACCGTCTGCCGCTTGACCCGGATGCACCGGTCACGCCCGCCCAGGCCGCGGAACGGCTGGCGCTGCGCAGTCTGGCCTATACCGGGTCCCGGTTCCCCGAGGACGTGCGCAATGACTCCCGTCAGGCGCTGGAGACCCATCCCGATGTCATGCTGCTGCCCACGACCTTCAGGATCGTGGAGAACAGCGGTTCCGGATGGCAGACAGGCGGGGGTCTGCACTCCAGCGCGCACGGTGCCCGCCGCTCGCTGGACTTCGCCCTGACGTGGCTCCAGCCGCGCCTGCGCGGACTCATCCCGCACGCCGTCGACAACACCGGCACCGACGCCCGTACGGTGGCGGCCGAGGGCACCGGCCCCGCGGCCGAAGAACTGGCCGAGTACGCCCGGGCCGCTGACCGGCTCCGGGCCGGGCACGTCAACCAGGTCGAGGCCCATGGCACCGTGCACCGGATCTGCCGCGTCCGTCGCCTGCTGCGCTGGGGCTCCGACGACCCCGAAGGCCCACGCCCGTCCGACATCAACACCCAGGACCCGATCCGAATGCACCCGCTCATGGATGAGGACGGCAACGTTCACTACGACTGAACGTGCACGACGACCAGGGGGCGTACGGCGCCTCGAACGTCTCCGGTGTGGTCAGGTGTCGGTGGGCGGCGCAGTGGTCACCGTCATGCTCGGGTCCTACGGTCGGGTGGCCGGCCGGCCGCTGCGGTCGTGGCTCTGAGCACCAGGTCGTGCTCGCGTGTCAGTCGGGGACGGAACAGCAGGTCGCCGTGGGGTCCCGCGTATCTGGCTGCCGGGAACTGGCGGAGGTGCCGCCGGTCCACGAGGTCGCCCGTCACCATTCCCAGCCGGCGGTCACGGAGCCCGCTGGGCGCCCTTGGACGCCACCGACGTCCGCGACTGCCGCCGTCTGCTCGCCCGTATCCGTCCGGCGCGCGTCGTCCTGGTGCACGGTCCGTCCGACGTCACCTGGTGTGAGGCCAACCCGGACGAGGCACGGGCCGCGCACGTCGCCGCGGCGGACACCTTCGCCGCCCTGGCGCCGGACTCGCAGATCGTCATGATCTCTTGAACTTCTTCGCCGGCTGCGCCCATCACCTGCGTCGCGGAGAGCCGGTCGAGGCCCCTGACGACCACTGGACGACACCGGTGCTCCTGGACGACGTGGCGGAGGTGACGGCCGCGCTGCTGCATTCCGGGCACCCGCTGCCTCCGGTGCTGCACCTGGGCGGGCCCGACCGCCTCACGCGCGCCGCATGGGCCACCGTCATCGCCCGGTCGCTGGGCGCTCCCGCGACACTGGTGCATCCTGTACCGCGGGCCGGTACGCGCTACGCCTCCCGTCCGGTGAACGCGTGCCTCGCCAGTGAGGTGCTGCCAAAGCTGCCCGTCGTCGGGAGCGTCACCGTCCGCGGGGTCCGCGAAGGAGCGCGCCTGCTGGCTTCCGAGTTCACCGCGCCCTCAGCGCCTGGAGACGGGAGAGCGCAGCGGCCCTCCGATCTGCGACGGTGACCGGAAATCCGCCTAGCTGTACCACTGTCGCGCATTTACCTTGCGCCTATGAGTGAGCTGCGCAACCGGAAGTACGCGCGGTGGTTCCGCGCTGCGGACGTCGACGGCGACGGCGCGATAACGCGGCCGGATGTCGTCATGATGAGCGAACGCTACCTCCGGGCCAGGGGCATTCCCCGCGACTCCCCTCAGGCGCGGCAGATGGACGAGACCATGCACCGGTTCTGGGAGTCCGTGATCGCCCCTGCCGACGCCGACAAGGACGACAGGGTGACCTTGGCGGAGCTGATTCAGGCGTTCGCCGCCGCTTTCACCGATCGCGCCCGCTACCCCGAGGAGCTCGCGCCGGTCGCCGACCGCTTCTTCGACCTGGCCGACGCCGACGGGGACGACGCGATCAGCCGCACCGAGTTCACGTACATCTTCGGGAGCACGGGACGGGCCGCCGACGATGAGTGCGCAGAGGTGTTCAACGCGCTCGATCTCGACGCCTCCGGAGCCCTGTCGCGGGCCGAGTATCACAAAGCCGCGTCCGAGTTCTTCTACGGAGACGACCCCGATGCGCCGGCCAACCACATCTTCGGCCGTCTCGCCTAAGGGAAGCGGGCCGCCACCCCCCGCAGTGGGGAAGGCTTTCTAGGAGGCGACCGGGAACGCGAAGGGCGTGGCGGTCAGTTGTTCCGACAGCTCCCACAGGCGGCGGCCCATTTCGGGGTCGCTCGCCGCGGGGGACAACCGCACCCGCGCCGGGCCGCCGCGCAGTTCGCCGAAGCCGTCCGGGCCGATGAACTCGCCGCCCTCCACATCGGGGGCGGTGGCCGCGTACAGCTGAGGCAGTGCGCCCTGCTGCGGAGACTGGGCGAGCGGCAGGAGAACGCGGCCGAAGAGCATCTTCACCATGCCGACCGGCGCGCTGGTCTGCAGGTTGGTGGCGGTGTAACCGGGGTGGGCGAGCACGCTGCGCACCGGGCTGCCGGCCGCGGTCAGCCTCCGGTGGAGCTCGTGTCCGAAGACGGCATTGGCGAGCTTCGACTGGTTGTAGAACCGCATGGGCGAGTACGCGCGTTCACCGGAGAGGTCGTCGAAGTACAGGCGCCCCTGCCGGTGGTTGGCCGAACTCACCGTGACCACGCGGGGGTCGTTGCCGCCCGCCAGCAGGTCGAGCAGCAGAGCGGTGAGCGCGAAGTGGCCGAGGTGGTTGCAGGCGAACTGCAGCTCGTGCCCCTGTGCGCTCAGTGAGCGGGGCGGTGCCATCACGCCGGCGTTGTTGACGAGGACGTCCAGCCGCGGGTGGTCGGCGCGCAACCGGTCGGCGAAGGCTCGTACCGATTCGAGGTCGGCCAGGTCGAGGGGGCGCGCCTCGACGCTTGCGCCGGGCTGCTCCGCGGTGATCTCCGCGACGACCCGGTGGCCCTTGGCCGCGTCACGTACCGCGAGGATCACGTGCCCGCCCTTGCGGGCGAGTGCCCGAGTGGTCGCCAGGCCGAGGCCGCTGTTGGCTCCGGTGACGACGGACACCCGGCGGGACTGGTCCGGGATCTGGTCGGCAGTCCAGCGCTGCTTCTTCATCATGTGGCACACGTTGCCCCGAATGGCACTCGGTGTCAAGGCGTCATTGAGTGCCATGGATGACATGGAGGTACGATGACGGGGTGAACTCCCCCACCCACGTCTCCATGGCCCAGCGCAAGCGCCAGCTCGTCTCGGACGAGCTGAGTGAAGCTGCCCTGCAGCTCCTGGCGCTGAAGGGGTTCGACGCGGTCACCATCGACGAGATCGCCGCCGCCGCCGGGGTGTCCAAGCGGACCTTCTTCCGGTACTTCGCCTCCAAGGAGGACGTGGTCGTCCAGTTCCTGGCCGACATGGGCGCCGGCATCCGCACGGAACTGGCGGCCCGCCCCGTCGAGGAGCCCCCTTCGGTGGCCCTGCGGCACTCCGTCTGGGTCTCCATGGCCGCCTGCGCCGCCCCTGCCGACCACTCCGAGCGGGCCCTGCGCGTGGTCCAGCTGATTCTGCGCACCCCCGCCCTGCGCGCACGCTTCCTGGAACGCCTGGATCAGTGGCGTGACGACCTGGCGGCAGAGCTGGCGCAGCGTCTGGAGGCCGGATCCGAGGCCACGTTGTACCCGCAGCTGGCTGCCGGGATGGCGCTCACCGCCTTCGACGCCGTGCTGCAACGGTGGAGCGGCAGCGACGGCGGCGAAGACCCCGCCGAACTGATCGACCGGGCCTTCGCGATCATCGCCCCGGCTCTGGACACTGCCGGATAGCTCTCCAGGGTCTCCTGGGCGCGGCAGATCCCGGCATTTCCCATGACGCTGCAGTTCACCGCGGCCGAGGAGCGGTGCACCGCCCGCGCGACCGGGGTCTGTACGGCCTGGAGGAGGGGTGGGTAGAGTCTCCATTCCGGCTACCAATGGGGCAGGAGGGTCTCCTGTTGTTGGTTGTTCACTGTGGGCGGCCTGCCCCTTTTGCCGAGCGGGCCCTCGTTGATCGCGGTCGCCGTGTCGCACGCGTAGCGGCACTTCTGTTCACCCGTCAGCGGCGCGGACCTCTTCACCACGGCAACCTTTCGTCCATCGGCGACCACTGTCGCGGAAAGGCGTTCCTCACCATCCAGGGCGATTGAGCAGGTACATGACTGCATACAACGACGGGGAGCACCGCGCACGGCACGGGCGGTGTGAAGCCGGCGTTCGCGAGGATGTGCCGGTGGCCGCCTTCGACCCGGCGGAATCCACCGGTGGTGATGGGCTGTTCCGGGGGCCCGGCGGAATCGGTTCCGGCACGTTTTTCCCCGCGCCGAAGCCGGTCCGTACCGGGGAAGAGCCCGCCATCGTGGCCCGATGCCCTTGATACTCGCGGCACCGACGCGCCACGGCCGCGAAAGGGCCGCGCCCCTTCCCGGTTCGCGCCCGCCTTCCGGCCGGCCGTATGCCGTCGCCACCGCACCGACCGACGAAGGCCCGTCAGCATGGCGAGGCGCTTCGCCGGCACCGCCATGCCCTTCTGCGACCGCCTTCCCTTTCCTGCGCGCCGGCTTACGGGCGTCGCTCTTCCGCTCGGTGCGGGCTCCCCCGTGGCCGCGCTGGTCCACGCTCATGCTCAGCTCTCTAGCACGAAGGCACCGACATATGAACTGCCGTCCATTGCGTACGCATTCTCGTCCTCTCGCCTTACTGATCTCGACTGCACAGCGTCCGACCGCTCGGGGTGAACACGGGGGGAACGGAGACATATGAGTGTGGAAACGCCACCAGCTGAAGGCCTGTCGCGCGCGGGTGACTCGGCGATGACCGCCCGTCGTCCCGAGATGCACCTGCTGCGCCGGGCGCTGGCCGACAGCAGTGCCGGGCGGGGCGGTCACTGGGTCGTGTACGGAGAGACCGGCGCGGGAAAGACCTCTGTGCTGCGCGCCCTTCGCGAAGAGGCACGCGCGCTCGGTCATCTGGCCGTGGAACTGAAGTGCACGCCGATGGAAAGGGGCGTGCCTTTCGGCACCGCGCGCAAACTCATCGCCCTGTACGGCGCATCGCTCCCGACGGGAGGAACGGCCGCGGAATCGCTGCGCCGGGCCGAGGAAGCGCTTTCGGGCCGGGTGACGTCGGCCGCGGGCCGGGAGCCGATGCTGGGCGAGGTGTACACCGGGCTTCAGGAGGCGACCCAGGCCCTCACCGCGGCGGCCCCGCTGCTCATCACGGTCGATGACATCGGCTCGGCCGATGCCGCCTCGCTGGACTGTTTATCCTATTTGCTGTGCCAGTGCGAAGGAGCGGGCCGCTTCCTCATCGTCCTGACGCTGGCCGACGGTGAGCCGGTGCAGGCACAGGCCGCTCTGGAGGAACTGCGGCTGAGCGCCTCCGGACGTATCGAACTCGGCGGTCTCGACCTGCCGGGCACGGCCGAACTGGTGACGGCCGTGACCGGCCGGCTGTGTGACGCCGGCCTCGCGGCGGCCTGCCGTACGGCGACGGCGGGCAACCCGCTGTTCCTGCGGGCGCTCGCGCAATCGCTGTCGGCCCGTCGGACCGTCACCCCTGGAGAGGTCGCCGGTCTGGGGCCGCGAGCCGTCGCCGACCATGTGCTCGCCCGGCTCGCACGCGTCTCGGAGCCTGCGTCGGCCATGGCCCGTATGGTCGCCGTCCTGGGGGACGGTCCCGATCCGCTGATGGTCGCGGAGCTGGCCCACCTGGACTGTGCGACGGGCTCGGAGGCGGCGGATGTCCTGGTGCGCATGCGCCTGTTCCGCGACGGGAGACAGATGTCGTTCCGCCATCCCGTCGTGGCGGCGGCCCTCCGCGAGCAGACATCCATCGTGGTCAAGAACTCCGCCCATATGCAGGCCGCGGAACATCTGCAGAACCGTGCGGCCCCGGCCGAACAGGTGGCAGGACACCTGATGGCGAGCACCCTTCCACTGACGGCCTCCTGGATGGTGGACACGCTGCGGTCTGCCGCGCGGTCCGCCCTCGTACGGGAGGAAACGGGCGAGGCCGAGGGGTATCTGCAACGAGCCGTGCAGGACGCGCGGGGAGAGGGCTGGCGGCGGGCCGCCGCCCAGCTCGTGGACGTGCAGTTGCTCACCGATCCCTCTGCCGCCATCGGCCGGCTCTCGGACATGGCCCGCCGAGGTGTGACGGCGGAAGAGCACCCGCAGCTCCTGGCGCGGCTGGCGGACGCCTCGTTCTTCTTCGGCACGCGCCCTCGGATACGGCGCGAGCTGGCCGAGGCGGTCGAGGCGGTCGCCGTCTCGCAGCCGCACTACACCGCCGACACACAGTTGTACCGCGTGCTGCATTCCCTGTCCGAGCTGTCCACGAAGGAAGCCTGCGAACTCGGGGACCGGTATCTCGCGTCCGATCCTCAAGAGGGCGTGCTGCGCAGTGCGGCCGGGGTGCTGAGCGCCGTGAGCGGCTATGCGGCGGGCCGGAGCAGGGAGGCCGCCCTGGAACTGGTGAAAGAGTCGCTGCGCGACCCGGCCCTGTACGAACTCCCCAGCACGGCGCCCTTGTGCGCCGGGACGACGCTGCTGGTGCACGAGGGTCACCTCGATCTCGCCGCGGAGTGCTGCCGGCACGGCATCGCCGTGGCGAAGAGGGAAGGGCGGCAGCTCCAGGTCGCCGCGCTCCTGCCGACCCTGGCGAAGATCGCCCGGATTCGCGGGGACCTGCGCGAGGCGGAGAGCCTGCTGCGCACCTGCCTGAAGGCCTTCGGACGGTACGGGGTGTGGCGCGCCAACCCGTCCGTCGTATGGGCGGCTGCCGCGCTGGTCGGCGTCCTGGTCGACCTGGGGGAACCGGCCGCCGCCCGTACGGTGCTCAGTGAGAGCGGCTGCCACGGTGACATGCCGGCGATGTGGTCGACGCAGGCGATGCTGAAGCAGCGGGCCCGGGTGCGGATGGCGGCCGGAGAGCTCGGTGACGCGCTGGAGGATCTTCGCGAGTGCGGACGGCGGTCGGAGACTCTGGGGCTGCTCGGCGTCGAGTCCGGGGAATGGCGCCGTCTGGCCGCCGAGGTGCTGCACCAATTGGGGCGGCATGAGGAAGCGAGGCACTTGGCGGAGGAAGAGCTGGCAGCCGTACGGGGCAAAGCCACGGACCGTACCCAGGGAGCCGCCTTGCGTACGGCGGCGCTGGTCATCGGCGGTGACGCGGGCCTCGGGCCGGCGCAGGAGGCGGTGCGGATACTGACGGGAACCCCCGATGTACTGGGGTTGGCCCGTGCGCAGTTGACTCTGGGCACCCTTCTCCAAGGCGTCGGCGACCGGGGTGCTGCCCGGGGAACCCTGGCACAGGCGCACGCGCTCGCGAGCCGCTGCGGTGCGGCGCCGGTCGAGGCACAGGCCCGTGAGCAGTTGCACTCCCTGGGCCGGGACCGTGGCGGCCGGGCCGTGACCGGGCTGCTGTCCCTGACGAGGCGGGAGCGGCAGGTGCTCGCCGATGCCGTGCGTGGCCGCAGCAACGGCGCAATCGCCGAGGCGCTCTTCATCACGCGGCGCACCGTGGAGATCCACCTGACCAGTGCCTACCGCAAGCTCGGCATCCAGGGGCGCAAGGAGTTCGCGAAACTCTACAACCGGCAGGAATTGTGGGCCTTGTTGACCGATGAGACGGTCGGAGGATAGCGGCAGCCGGTCCCGGGCACCGCCCCCCATACAGGCGGCACTCACCCGCACGGTCAGGCGGTCGGAGCATTGCGCTTCGGCCGCCTTCCGGCGTTCCGGAGCCGAACGGGAGGTGCGCGTTTCCACGTGCCGGAGCCCGCGGGCAAACCTTCGGTGCGGACCGAGAGGCCCGCGCTTTCCCCAGCGCCGAAGATGAAAGCGACCCCGGTTCCCGGCCGGAGCGGATGTCACTCGCCGGCCGGGAACCGGTGAACCGCTTGTTTCCCTTTACCCGAAGGGCGAGTCCGTTGGGATTCCGTATCAGCAAAGAGTTTCACTTCTCCGCCAGCCATCGTCTGGACCACCTCGACGACGGCCATCCCTGTTCCCGGATGCACGGGCACAACTACGTCGTCGAACTCGAACTGTCCGCCGACGACGACTCCCTGACCAAGGCCGGCTTCGTACGCGACTACGGGGAGCTGGCGGATTTCAAGCGGTGGCTCGACGCCGAACTCGACCACCGTCACCTCAACGACGTGGTCGCCGACCTGAATCCGTCCGCCGAGAACCTGGCGCGGTGGATCCACGGGAAATGGTCCACCGGCCTGCCGGAGCTGACCGCGGTCCGGGTCTCCGAGACCGACAAGACCTGGGCGGAGTACCGGGCATGACCACGCGGCCCCGTGAGGCCGGGCGGGAGCGGGAGGGGGGTGGCGCCGCGGTGGGACCGAAGCTCGTCGTGAACGAGATCTTCGGCCCCACCTAGCACCGTGCAGGGAGAAGGCCCGTCCGCCGGCCGGCGGTGCGCGTTCCTGCGGCTCGGCGGCTGCAACCTCTCGTGCCGCTGGTGCGACACCCCGTACACCTGGGACTGGTCGGGCATCGGCGACTCCGGAGTCGCGTACGCGCCCAAGGACGAGCTGCATCCGATGCCCTGGCGCGAGGTGCTGGAACGGCTGCTGGCCTACGAGGCCGACCTCATCGTCATCTCCGGCGGTGAACCGCTCAGCCAGCAGAACCGCCTGCTCCCCCTGGTGCGCGAACTCCGGTACCACGGGCGGGACGTGGAGATCGAGACCAACGGCACGATCGCACCGGACGCCGGTCTGATCACCGGCGGCGTGCGTTTCAACGTCTCCCCCAAGCTGTCCCACTCCGGGGACCCCGAGAACCGGCGGATCGTTCCGGAGGCGCTGCAGGCGCTCGCCGCGGTCCCCGGCACCGCTTTCAAATTCGTCTGCCGCGACGAGGACGACCTGGCGGAGGTCGCGTCCCTCGTGGACCGCTGCGGCACCCGGCCGGTCTGGATCATGCCCGAAGGGCAGACGTCCGAAGCCACCCACCGACATCTCGCACAGCTTGGCGATCACGTCGTAGCGCGCGGATGGAACCTCACCACACGCCTTCATGTGGCCGTGTGGGGCGACAGGAGAGCCATATGACGACGAGCGCCGAAACCCGCACGCTGGAGATGCCGCACGAGGCCACGGAGCCGGTCCAGGACCCTCTGGAGGCGCTGGCGCGGCAGCTCCTCACCGAGATCGGCGAGGACCCGGAGCGCTCCGGTCTGCTGGACACGCCGGCCCGCTTCGCGCGGTGGTGGAGGGAGTTCACGCAGTACGACGCGGGCAAGGTCGAGACCGTCTTCCCGCTGCGCACGATCGGACAGCTGGTCACGGTCTCCGACATCAATGTGTGGTCGCTGTGCGAGCACCATCTGCTGCCGTTCTCGTGCTCGCTCACGATCGCCTACCGGCCGGACTCCCATGTGCTCGGGCTCTCGAAGTTCGCCCGCATCGCACACCGCCACGCGCACCGGCTGCAGATCCAGGAGCGCCTCGTCCACGACATCGCCTCCGAGATCACGGCGGTGACCGGGTCCCCCGACGTGGCCGTGATCGGCAAGGGCGAGCACCTGTGCATGTCCATGCGGGGCATCCGCACGCCGGCGGTCATGACCTCGTCGGCGTTCACCGGGATCTTCGAGGAGTTCGGGCCCGCGCGCGACGAGGTCGTCAACGCGGCCGGCGGGCACCGCTGACCGGGCGGTCCGCGACCCGCTCCGCCTGCCCGCCTGCCCGCCTGCCCGCTCCAGCAAACACAGAGAAAGAAGGTGAGAGCGTTGCGTGAGATCCCCACGGGGCTCGGACTCGACGATGTCCTTCTCGTCCCTCAGCGCACCTCGGTCACCAGCCGCTCGCACACCGACGTCGGCACCGAATTCGTCCCGGGCCTGAGTCTGTCCGTCCCGGTCGTCTCCGCCAACACCCCGTGGTGCACCGGCGCCCGGATGGCCACCGCCATGGCGCTGGCGGGCGGGCTCGGCGTCATCCACCGGATGCAGACGGCGGAGGACCAGGCCGCCGAGGTGACCGCCGCGAAGCAGCAGTGCCCGGAGGAGTCCGCCGTCCCGGGCGCCACGGTCGATGAGCGGGGCCGGCTCCGCGCGGCGGCCGCCGTCGGGGTGACGGACGATTTCCTCGACCGCGCGGCCCTCCTCGTCGAGGCCGGGGCCGACGCCCTGGTGGTCGATGTCGCGCACGGCCACGCGGACTACGTCCTGAAGGCCGTGGAGCAGTTGAAGTCCCGCTGGCCCGGTGTGCCCGTCGTGGGCGGCAACGTCGCGACTCCCGCCGGTACCAAGGACCTGATCGACGCCGGGGCGGACGCCGTGAAGGTGGGCATCGGGCCCGGCGGCATCTGCACCACGCGTCTGGTGGCCGGCAGCGGTATGCCGCAGTTCACCGCCGTGCTGGAGTGCGCGGAGGAGGCCGCGGCGCGGGGCGTGCCGGTCATCGCGGACGGTGGCATCAAGGAGCCGGGGGACGTCGCGAAGGTACTGGCGGCCGGCGCCCGGACGGCGATGCTGGGCAGCGCGCTCGCCGGTGCCGAGGAGAGCGGCGCCCTTCTGGTGGAGCACGACGGGCGGCCTGCGAAGGTGAGCACCGGATTTGTGACGTTCGGTATGCAGCTCACCCTCAAGCGGGCCCGTGGTGAGGCGGTGACGAAGGAAGAGCTGGCGCAGTACACGCCCGAGGGCGTGGAGGCGACGTGGCCCTTCAGCGGGCCGGTCGCCGACACGGTGAATCGATTCGTCGGCGGGTTGCGCTCCGGGATGAGCTACTCGGGCGCGCACACCCTCGCCGAGTTCCGCGAGCGCGCCTGCTTCGTCCGTGTCACCCCGGCCGGCCTGGCCGAGAACCACCCGCACGCCCTCGGACGTGCCCAGCAGGTCCCGCTCGACTACGCGTCGGAGGCGGTGTGACGACCCCCATCGACACCGGCCGGTACGGCAGTCCGCGGATGCGCGCGCTGTTCACCGACCGGGCGCGCTACGAGGCGTTCATCCGCGTGGAGGGCGCGCTGGCCAAGACGCAGGGGCGCCTCGGCGTCATCCCGGCGGACTCGGCGGACATCATCGCCGAGCGCGCCCGCACCCACCACTGCTCCCTGGAACGCGTCGCCGAGCTCGAAGAGACCAGCCGGCACGAACTGTTCGCCGCCGTACAGGAATTCGCCGAGTCCTGCGGCCCCCACGGCGCGTGGGTCCACTACGGGGCGACCAGCAGCGACATCCTCGACACCGCGCTCGCACTGCAGCTCGGCGAGGCCATCGCGCTGCTGGAGGAGGAGCTGCGCGGCCTCCTCACCGCCCTTCTGGCGCGCATCGACGCGGTCGGCGACCACGTCATGATCGGCCGCACCCACGGCCAGCAGGCACAGCCGGTGACGCTCGGATTCAAGCTGGCCATCGTGCTCGACCGGTTCGTCCGCTGTCTGGAACGCCTCACCCAGACCAGGGAACGGGCCGTCATGGGCAAGATCGCGGGGGCGGTGGGCTCGCTCGCCGGGATCGGCGCGCACGGGCCCGAGGTGCAGCGGGAGACCCTGCGCGACCTCGGCCTCCCGGAGCCGGCCGTCTGCGCGCAGGCCGTGGCCCGGGACCGGATCGCCGAGTTCTTCTGCTGGGCGGGGCTGACGGCCGCCTGCCTGGAGGACCTGGCGACCGAGGTGCGCAATCTGCAGCGTACGGAGATCGGCGAGGTCGCCGAGCCGTTCGCCGAGGGCGGTCAGATCGGCAGTTCCGCCATGCCGCACAAGCGCAATCCCGTACAGAGTGAGCGCATCTGCAGCCTGGCCCGGCTGGTGCGCTCGCTCGTCGGGCCCGCGCTGGAGAACGTGACCAGCTGGCACGAGCGGGACCTGGCCAATTCCGCCAACGAACGGTTCACGCTGCCCGAAGCGTGCGTCCTGCTGGACGAGATGCTGATCACCGCCACCTACGTGATCGACGGCCTGCGGGTCTTCCCCGACCGTATGCGGCACAACCTGGAGCACTCGCACAACGAGCACCTCAGCGAAGCGGCCCTGCTGCTGCTCGTCCAGCGCGGCATGGACCGCCTGGAGGCGTACCGCCTGCTCCAGGAGGCCACCGGCCGGGCCGCGAGCGAAGCCGCCGACATGGTTGACACGCTGCTGGCCGATCCGCGCCTGGCCGGCCGGGTCGAGGCGGACGAGGTCCACCGGCTGGCCGCCGCGGAGGCCGACGTCGGGCACTGCCGGGACCTGACCGCCGCGGCCGTCAAGCGGGCCGAACACATCGTCCAAGGAGGATGACATGCCCTGCACCATCATCGTGGGCGGCCAGTGGGGCGACGAGGCCAAGGGCAAGATGGCCAGCTACCTGGCGCTCAAGGACGGCGTGGACCTCGCGGTGCGCGCCGGGCTCGGCCCGGGAGCCGGGCACACCATCGTGCACGGCGGGCGGACGCACAAACTGCGCCAGGTCCCGAGCGCCGTGGTCAACCCGCGGGCACGGCTGCTGCTCGGCGCCGGTGTGCTCGTCAACCCCGCCGTACTGCTGCGGGAGATCGACGAACTGGGAGTGGCCGACCGTATCGGCGTCGACTTCCGGGCGACCGTCATCGACCCCGGGCACGTCGAGGCCGAGCAGCGCGACCGCAACCTCACCGACACGGTCCGCAGCACCGGCAGCGGGCACGGCCCCGCTCTCGCGGCACGTGCGCTGCGCAACGCGCGCCGGGCCATGGACGTCCCCGAACTGGCGCCCTACCTGGCGGATGTCGCCATGGAGGCCAACAGCGCGGTGGACGCGGGCGCGCAGGTCCAGGTGGAGGGGACGAACGGGTTCGGCCTGTCGGTCCTGTACGGGACCTACCCCCACACGGTGGGCAAGGACAGCACGGCGAGCACGGCGGCCGCGGACGCCGGGCTGGGCCCGCTGGCCGTGGACGACGTCGTCCTGGTCTTCCGGGCCTACCCGACCCGCGTCGGCGCCGGCGCGTTCCCGACGGAGCTGCCCGAGGAGGAAGCGGAGCGCATCGGAGTCGAATACGGCACGGTGACCGGACGGCGCCGCCGGATGGGCCGCTTCGACATGGAACAGGCCCGGGAGGCCGTACGCATCAACCGGCCCTCGCGCGTCGCCGTCAGCTTCCTCGACTACCTGGCGCCGGAGGTCAAGGGGCGGCAGGAGGGCCCGCTGCCGCCCGGCGCGGCGACCGGCCTCATCGACGAGGTCGAGCAGGGGCTCGGCGTACGGGTCGAGCTCATCGGCACCGGTCCCGGTACGGACGAGGTCATCGACCTCAGATCCACCACCCCCGCCGGCACCGGCACCACGGCCCTCCTCCCCCGCACAAGGAGCAACGCATGACCGCCGGACCGTCCCTGTGGAAGCGGCAGCGCCTCCTCACCATCAGCTGGCAGACACTCGGTACGCTGCTGACGGACCTCGCCGAGGACATCCGCGCCGCGGGTCCCCTCCCGGACACGGTCGTCGGTATCACGCGCGGCGGGCTCACCCCCGCCGTCGCCCTCGCGCACCGGCTGAACGTCCCGGAGTTCCGGATCATGGGCATTCCCCGGAACTCCTCCAACAGCCGGTACAGCGAGCGCGGCGCGGCGGCACTGGAGTACGTCGTCCCGGACTCCCCGCTGACAGGGAAGCGCGTACTGATCGTCGACGACATCATGGGCGACGGCGGCACGATGGAGACCGCGGTCGGCGCACTGCGCGCCCTGGACGCCGCGGAGATCCGCACCGCGGTCCTGGTGCGCAACCAGAACTGCGCCCGCCGCCCCGACCACCAGGGGGTCGAGGTCGACGACTGGACGGTCTTCCCCTGGGAGGCGCCGCCGGGCCCGACGGAGACGACCGTGCCGCTGGAGGCCGTGCGGTGACGCTCCCCAGCGCGTCCGGGGCACGGGTCTCCCGTGCCCCGGCGCACCCCTCCCCCGCCACGGTCGTCTTCGACCGGGACGGCACACTGCTGGACTTCTACGACATGTTCCACCGCTTCATCGTCGACCTGCACCACGCCCAGGGGGTGGCACCGCCCTCCAGGGAGGTGATCCTCGCGTACGAGTACTGGCAGACGATCACCAGCGGAGAACTGCGCATCGGGGACACGGTCGTCCGCGACCGCGTGGACGAGGTGGTGCACCGCTACATGCCGCACGGCCGCCTCTTCCCCGGCACCGCGGAAGCGCTACGGGACCTGGGCGCGAGAGGCGTACGCCTGGTGCTGGTGAGCAGCTGGGTCGGCACCGCGGCGACCGGAGAACTCTTCGAACGGTACGGTCTGCGCAGCGCGTTCGACGTCATCCTCACCCGTGAGGATCTGGCGGCCGCCGATTCCCACATCACGGACGCGGAGTGCAAGACGACCCTCGCCCGCCGGGCCCTGGACGAGGTGGGGCACCGGCGGCCGGGCGACGCCTTGTACATGGTCGGGGACACCCCCGCGGACATCGCTTCGGCAAGGGCGCTCGGGGCCCGGGCCATCGGCGTACGCACCGGCAACGGCAGCCGGCTGTCCTTGGTACCGGACGCCGGGCCGGACCTTCTGGTGGCCTGCGCCGCCGAGGCCGCGGCCGTCATCCTGCGGGAGGTGCGTGCCGGGTAGCCCGCTGTCCGGCAGCCTGCCGGCACTCCCGGGGGAGCGCGACGGGCTGCTCTCCCCGTGCGGCCCGAAGCAGCCGGACGGGGAGAGCAGCCCGTTGTTCGCTTGCTTTCCGCTCGCTCACACAGGAGCCGTGCCGATGAGTCCCGCTCGGCTCACGAGTGCGGTCAGCCGCTCCTCGTCCATCTCCTCCGTCCCCGCAGGACGCTGCGGCAGCACCATGTACCGCGCCTCCGCGCTGGCGTCCCAGACCCGGACGTCCACCTCATCCGGCAGTACGGTGCCGAACTCGGCCAGTACGGCACGCGGTTCGCGTACCACGCGCGCCCGGTACGCGTCACTCTTGTACCAGCTCGGTGAGGGCCCGAGCAGCAGCACCGGATAGCAGGAGCACAGGGTGCACACCACGACGTTGTGCACGGTGGGTGTGTTGGCGACGACCCGCAGATGCTCGTCGTCGGCCAGCAGCCCGTCGAGTCCCAGTTCCCGCAGCGCCGTGGCCGGCTCCGCCAGCAGCAGTTCCCGGAAGTCGGGACTGCTCCAGGCGCGGGCGGCCAGGCGGGCCCCGTTGAACGGCGTGGCGCGCGAGAGATGGCGCTCCAGAATGGTGTCGAGCTGCTCGTCCGTGACGAGCCCGGCCGCGATGACGCGTGCTTCCAGCCTGCGTACCCGGGCGGCGATGGGGAGGCTGACGTGTTCGGAACTCATGAGGTTTCTCCTTGGCGGCCCCGGGCCGCCTCTCCGGCCGGCTCCAGGTAGCACTCCCAGAGGTCGATCAGGACGAGGTGCGCCCCGCTCCCCCACAGGTCCCGTGCCTCGAAGCGCACGGTGTAGACGGGAAGGACCCGGAAGGGATCCAGGCACCGGGCCACGTCGTCAGGGAGCGGGCAGGATGGTTGTACGGCTGCGACGTGCCCGAGATGGCCCCGGGCGTACCGGGGCACCCGGGTGTGGTGGGGCGGGTCCGCCGGACGCACCCGGACCGGGTCCCCGACGGCGTACCGCCGTTCACCCACCGGAAGGAATTCCCTTCTCGTCGAGCAGGAGTTCCATGCCCATGAGAACCCGCTCGTAATAACTGGCCGCGAGATAGTCGTTGGGCGGTACGCGTTCCTCGGCGTCGCGGAGTTCCGAGGCGGTCCAGACACCGGCCATCGCCAGACCGATCAGCACGGCGAATACCCGCGCCTCCCAGTCGTGCCGCCACGGGTGCGGCGGCTCCTCGCCGTCCATCGGAATGCTGCCGTACCCGAAAGTGCCGCCGATGTCGTTCAGACGTGCCATGAGTGCCCTGGTCCTTTCACGGCGCCGCGAATTCGGTGGCGTCATCGAGGTATTCTGTCGGGTCCGGCACTTCCGCGTCACGGAACGCCTCACGGCGTTCGTAACACGTGCCGCAGGTACCGCAGTGGCGCTCTCCCCCGCGGTAGCACGACCAGCTCTTGTCCAGCGGGGCTTCGAGCCGGTTCCCGTATCTGGCGATGTCCCTCTTGCTCCAGGAAATGAAGGGCGCTTCCACCCGCGGCGTGGCGAATCCCTCGTTCGCGACCTGTACGAGTTCATCCAGCGCCTTGACGAACGCCGGCCGGCAGTCGGGGTAGATGAAGTGGTCACCGGCGTGCATGCCGAGAGCCACGATGCCGGCCTGCCGCGCCACCGCAGCGCCCACCGCCACGTTGGCCAGGATGGCGTTGCGGTTGGGAACGACGGTGGCGCGCATCGACTCCTCGGCGTAGTGCCCGGAGGGCACGCTGACCTCGCTGTCGGTCAGGGCGGAGCCGCCCAGCAGGACACCGATGCCGCTCAGGTCCACCACGTGGTGTTCCGCGCCGTAGTGCGCGGCGATCGTCCGGGCCGCGTCGATCTCCCGGCGGTGGCGCTGGCCGTAATCGACCGTCACCGCGGTGAGCCGGTAGCGCAGCATGGCGTAGTGGGCGAGCAGCGTCGTGGAGTCCATGCCTCCGGACAGCACGACGACAGCGCTGAACGGGTCGGCCTTCGCCTGCGTTTCGGGCAAGACACACCTCCTGGGTGCCGGATGAACGGCGCGCCTCGTGACCGGCCGCCGTCTTCGATCACCACCCAGCGTCCCGGCAGCCACCGGCCCGGGCCTCACGGTGCCGTCCGAGATTTCGGGCACCGTACCGAGAGAAGGCGACGGACAGGCTTCGCCGGGGACGCGTGGAGCCGGGCCGCCCCGGCAGGCCGGGCGGGGCGGGTTGCCGGAGCGGTGGTCCGCGGGCGCCGCTTGCACGGCAGCGCCCGGGTCTGGCCGACGTAGAGGCACTCCGTCACGATGCGACCGCCGGAGGGCGTCAGCAGGGCCTGGGCAGGGCCCGACTGCCGGTGCCGGGACGCTTCTTGGGGCCGGTGTCGGCAGCCCGCAGAAAACCCATCGCCACAGGTCACCAGGCGTGTCCCCGCCTTCAAGTCCCCGTGGGTGGTGACCGTTCGGTGGACTCGGCATCGCAACTTGAGCACAAATTGCACACATCCCCCTCTTCATACAGGCCCCGATGGTCTAGATTGACCGTGCTTCAGCTGTTCGGGCATGAAGCGACCATTAATGATCTTTAGGTCCGGCGCTACACACAGCGAGCAGTCACGTCCCCGGCGCCAGACTTGGGGGTGATCGATTCTTGGAGCCCGAGCGGGGCTTCGGGTGCGGGGAGCGCCCGGGGTTTCGACGGGTTTTTTGCACACCTTGAAAGTCAGACAGGACACGCACGTCCGCTGCCGCCAGGGTGGGTTGTTCACGTAGCGCTGCAACAGCCGGGATGTCCGGCGCGGGGAGGCGGCTGCCTCCCGGGGGGAAGAACGGCGCGACGCGGCGGGGGGCGGGGGCCTCCCGGTGCGAGGAACAGGGTTGGACGAACACTCGTACCACTGGCGACCGGGGGGTCCTGTGCAGCAGGGGGAATTAGTCAACCCGTTTCCGTCGACGCGCGGGCGTTTGGCGAACGGGGCAAGCAGCCGGCCCGCTGTCGACTGGGAGCAGCGGTACCGCCGTACCGTGATCACCAGCGACACCGTGGCCACCGCCTGCGTGGTGGCGTCGATCGGCCTCTTCTTCGGGGCCCGGGACGCGGCCAACTGGCACGAGAAGTGGGGCATCCTCGCCTTCGGCACCGAGTTGCTGGTGCTCGGAGCGCTGGCGGTGAGCCGGGCGTGGGCCCCGGCCGTACTCGGCCAGGGCGCCGAGGAGTTCCGCCGGCTCGGCCGCTCACTGTTCACCGCGGCCGTCGTCCTGGCGCTCGGCGGCATCGCCCTCACCTCGCGCAACATCAAACTCTGGATCTTCGTGGCGATCCCCGCGATCGCGCTCATCACCATGACCGCGCGGTATCTGCTGCGCCTCTCGTTGCACCGGCAGCGCAAGGAAGGCCGGTGTTTGAGACCGGTACTCGCCGCCGGGAGCCCGGACACCGTGCGCGACCTGATCACCCGGGCCCGCAAGTTCCCGCATCTCGGCTGGCGGGTGGACGCGGTGTGCACGACAAACGGTCTCGGGCTCGACGGTGACCAGCTGCACGGCGTGCCGGTCGTCGGCCGGCTGACGGACGTGGCCAACCACGTACGCCGCGACGGTTACCGTGTCGTCGCGGTCACACCGGACCCGCACTGGTCACCGGACCGGCTGCAGCGGCTGGCCTGGAACCTCGAAGGCAGCGACGCCGAGATGGTCGTGGCCCCCGTGCTGATGGAGGTGGCCGGCCCGCGGCTGCACGTCGACGCGGTGCTCGGGATTCCGCTGCTGCGGGTCAGCATGCCGACGTTCAGCGGGGGCCGGCGGGCGGTCAAAGGGGTCGTCGACCGGCTGGGCGCGGCGGTGCTGCTGATGCTGTTCGCGCCACTGATGCTGCTCGTCGCGCTGCTCGTGATGCTGGACAGCCCGGGCGGGCCGGTCTACCGCCAGCGCAGAGTCGGCAAGGACGGCCACGAGTTCACCATCGTCAAGTTCCGCACCATGATCGTCGGGGCCGACGCGGCACGTGCCGAGCTGGTCCACCGCAACGAGGGCGCGGGACTGCTGTTCAAACTCCGCCGGGACCCGCGGGTGACCCGGGTGGGAGCGGTGCTGCGCCGGTACTCGATCGACGAGCTCCCACAGCTCTTCAACGTGCTCACCGGATCGATGTCGCTGGTCGGCCCGCGGCCCCCGCTGCCGGAGGAGTCCGCCGCGTACGGCCCGGACATCCGGCGGCGGCTGCTGGTCAAGCCCGGTCTCACCGGCCTGTGGCAGATCAGCGGACGCAGCGACCTGCCGTGGGAGGAGGCGGTCCGCCTCGACCTGCGGTACGTGGAGGACTGGTCGCTCGCCCTGGACGCGGTGATCTTGTGGAAGACGCTGCGCGCGGTGCTCTACGGGCAGGGGGCCTACTGATGTGCGGAGGGCCGGGGCGCAACGGTCCCGCCGGCGTGCGGACCGCAGGCCGGAAGGGCCTGCCTGGGGGGAGGGACGGGACATGAAGGTCAGCGTTTTCGGGCTCGGCTACGTGGGCTGTGTGTCGGCCGCGTGCCTGGCCGGTATGGGGCACGAGGTCATCGGGGTGGACGTGAACCGGGTCAAGGTCGACCTGGTCAACGACGGCAAGGCCCCGGTGGTCGAGGAGCGGATCGGCGAGCTGATCGCCGAGGTCGTGCGGACCGGGGCGTTACGCGCCACCGCCGACGTCCGCGAGGCGATCATGGGCAGCGAGGTGTCGCTGGTCTGCGTGGGCACGCCGTCGGAGCCCAACGGCAGCCTGTGCACCACCTATCTGGAGCGGGTCACCGAGCAGATCGGCGCCGTACTGGCCGAGCGGGGCGGGCGGCACACCGTCGTGTTCCGCAGCACCATGCTGCCGGGCACCTGCCTGAACCTGCTGGTGCCGATCCTGGAGAAGCACGTCGGCGGGATGGCCGGGGCGGACGTCGGGGTCGCGGTCAACCCGGAGTTCCTGCGCGAGGGCACGAGCGTGCAAGACTTCTTCGACCCGCCCAAGACCGTCATCGGTGAACTCGATCCGGCGAGCGGCGACGTCGTGGCGGCGCTCTACGCCGAGCTGCCCGGCGAGGTCTTCCGGGTGCCGGTCCCGACGGCCGAGGCGATCAAGTACGCGGACAACGCGTTCCACGGCCTCAAGATCGGCTTCGCGAACGAACTGGGCGCGGTGTGCCGGGCACTCGGGGTGGACTCGCACCAGGTGATGGACGTCTTCCTGGCCGACCGCAAGCTGAACATCAGCCCCGCCTACCTGCGGCCCGGCTTCGCCTTCGGCGGCTCCTGCCTGCCCAAGGACCTGCGCAGCCTGGTCCACGCGGCACAGCGGGCCGACGTATCGGTGCCCATCCTCTCCCACGTACTGCCCTCCAACTCCGCCCATCTGCAACGGGCGGTGGAGCTGGTGGAGCGCACCGGAAAACGCCGGGCGGGCCTGTTCGGGCTGTCCTTCAAACCCGGCACCGACGACCTCCGCGAGAGCCCGCTCGTCGAGCTGGCGGAGCGGCTCTTCGGCAAGGGGTACGACCTGAAGATCTACGACGCCAACGTGAGCCTGTCCCGGCTGCTCGGCGCGAACCGCGAGTACGTCGAGACCCGGCTGCCGCACCTCGCCCACCTGCTCGCGGACTCCGTCGACGAGGTGCTCGAACACGCCGAAGTCTGCCTGGTCGGTACCAGGGACCCGGACGTGCTGTCGGCGCTGCCGCACGGTGCCGGCGGCCCGGTGATCGTCGATCTCATCCACCTTCCCGACGCCGAGGCGCGCCGGACCGAACCGGGGTACGTGGGCCTTGCTTGGTAACGCAATGAGCGGCGACCGGCCCGGCCGGCGCGCGCTGATCCTGGTGGAGAACCTGTCGGTGCCGTTCGACCGGCGGGTGTGGCAGGAGTGCACGACGCTGCGCGACGCGGGCTGGCAGGTGGACGTCATCTGCCCCCGGGGGGAGAAGCGGGACACGGAGGCGGAGGCGGAGATCGACGGGGTGCGGATCCACCGTTACCCGTTGCGCGCGGCCACCGGCGGGCCGGCCGGCTATCTGCGGGAGTACGGATCGGCGCTGTGGCACACGGCGCGGCTGGTACGCAAGGTCGGCCCGGTCCACGTGGTCCACGCCTGCAACCCGCCCGACCTGCTGTACCTTCCGGCACGGTGGCTGACGCGGCGCGGCGCGCGGTTCGTCTTCGACCAGCACGACCTGGTGCCCGAGCTGTACCTCTCCCGGTTCGACCGCGGTGAGGATCTGCTCTACCGCGCCGTGTGCGCGCTGGAACGGCTGACCTACCGGGCCGCGGGCATCGTGCTCGCCACGAACGAGAGCTACCGGGACGTCGCGGTGCGCCGTGGCGGCAAGCGGCCGGAGGACGTCTTCGTGGTGCGCAGCGCGCCCCAGGTCGACCGGTTCCAGCCGGTGCCGTCCGAGCCGGAGTTGAAGAACGGCAAGCCTCATCTGCTGTGCTACCTGGGTGTCATGGGCCCCCAGGACGGCGTGGACTACGCCTTGCGGGCCCTGGCGAAGCTGCGCGACGAGCTCGGGCGGACCGACTGGCACGCGGTGTTCGTCGGCTCCGGCGATGCCTTCGACGCGATGGTGGAACTGTCCCGGCAGCTCGGGCTCGATGGGCAGGTGGAGTTCACCGGGCGCATTCCGGACGCCGACCTGGTGCGCTATCTGTCCACCGCGGACGTGTGCCTCTCCCCCGATCCGCGCAATCCGCTCAACGACGTGTCGACCATGAACAAGGTTCTGGAGTACATGGCGATGGGCCGGCCGACCGTCTCGTTCGACCTGCGGGAGGCGCGCGTCTCCGCCGGTGACGCCGCCGTCTACGCGCCCGCCAACGACGAGGCCGAATTCGCCAGGCTCATCACCGTGCTGCTCGACGATCCGGAGAAGCGGGCCCGGATGGGCGAGATCGGCCGGGAGCGGATCACCGGGCAGCTCTCCTGGCGGAACTCCCAGCAGTCGCTGCTCGCCGCGTACGCCGCTGCCTGCCGGGGCCGCACCGCGGTGCCGGCAGGTGGCCCGGTGCGGTCGGGGAGGAGGCCGCGCCGTTGAGCGATGAAACGATACGCCTGGTCACGATCGGGCGGATCTTCCGTCGGCGCCGACGGCTTCTCGCCGTCCTCGCCGTACTGGGCGCACTCGTGGGCTACGGCGCCTCGGTGCTCTTCCCACCGCGCTACACGGCGTCGGCATCGGTACTGCTGCCGGGCCAGTGGGAAGAGCGCGAGCTGCTGACCCAGGCCGAGATCGCGGCCAGTTCGGTGGTGGTCGACCGCGCGGCCGCCACGCTCGGCTGGAAGGACGTCAGCAGCAGCGAACTGCGGGATCACGTCAGCGCCAAGGCCGCCGAAGGGAACATCGTCAAGATCTCCGGTACGGCCGGCACCCCGGAACGCGCGCAGCAGCTCTCCGACCGGGTGGCCCAGCAGTTCGTCACCTTCGCCGCGCGGATCGCAGGGGGCAGCTCCGGCCACGAAGCGGCCACGGGCCCCGAGACGCTGCGGCAGAAGGTGGCGGAGACCAACCGCCGCATCACCGAACTGGCCAGAGCGGCCGATCCGGGGCGGACCGTGGAGAGCGTGCAGGCCCGTACCGCGCTCGAAAAGCTGCGCACCACGCTGCAGGAGGCCATGAAGAAGCTGGACGAGGCCGACCCGGCGACCGACAAGGCCGGCCTGGTCGTCATGGGCCCGGCGGCCCGGCCCACCGGCGCGGTGCCGCCGACGCGGACGCAGCTCATCATCGCCGGGGCGCTGCTGTTCTCCCTGCTCGCGGTCATCGGCCATCTCGTCGCCGCACGGATGAACCGCCGGCTGCGCACCGAACCGGAGATCGCCGCGGCGCTGGGCTCGACACTGCTGGGCAGCGTCGACGTACCCGATGAACGGCGCGCGCACCGGCCGGAAGGCCAGGGCCGGCGGGCCCGGATCCGCCGGCTTCTCGGCATCGACACCCGCTGGGACATACCGGCCCCGCAGACGTCCGGCGACGAAGCCGGCAGACGGATCCGTTACCGGCGGGTGTGCGCTCGCCTCCGGAACCGGCTGCCGGCCCCGCTGCGGCTGCTGGTTGTCGTACCGGAGGGCGACGAGATCGCCCGCCGGGCCGCCGGGCAGCTCGTCACCGAGGCCGGAGGCGACCCTTCCCCGAGCGCTTCGAACAGGAAAGAGCCCACGGTGCGGGTGGTGGAGGTTTCGGTGTCCCAGCCGATGGTGCCGGACCGCGGCGCCGAGTCCGGTGCCCTGGTCGTGCTCAGCGCGGGCAGCTGGACCGCGGAGGAGCTCGCCGGTATCGCCGCGGCGTGTGCGGACAGCAGGCACGAGGTCGTCGGCGCCGTCGTCGCCGGCCCGGTCCGGGTCCGTACGACGCGGTCCGCCGGCCACCCTCCGGACAACGCCTCTCCGACGCTCGCGGGCCACGGCCACGCGACGGGAGGTTCAGTGTGACGACCAGCACGACTTCGGAAGCGTCGGCAGCCACTCCCCTGCTGGACCTGCAGGCGCTGGTGGCGGCGGTACGCAGACGCCGACGCCTCTGGTGTTCCATGGCACTGCTGGGCCTGCTGATCGGCACGGCGGTGGCGGTACTGCTGCCGCCGCCCCCGACCGCGGTGACCAAAGTGCTGGTCGCGCACAAGGAGGACCAGCCCAACGACACCGGAACCCTGATCCGCACCGACGTCGCGCTGCTGGGGACCACACGGATCGCCAGTGCGGCCCTGCAGGCTCTCAAGTCCCCGGAAAGCCCGGCGGATTTCCTGCAGGACTACCGCGGCACCGGCTTGACCAACAATCTGCTGCAGATCGATGTGACAGCCGGCAGCGACGCGGAGGCGGTGGCCAGGGCCAAGGCGCTGGCCGACGCGTTCATCGCGGACCATGTGCGGCGGATGCGGGAAACCGCGAAGGCCGAGGCCGAGGCCCTGCTCGACCAGCGCGACCGGATGCGCAAGGAACTCGCCCAGGTCAACAAGGCGATCGGGGACCGCTCGCCGGAGAGCGACCCGAAAGCGTCGGCGAGCATCGAGTCGCTCTTCGCCCGCCGGGCCGAACTCAACTCACGGATCAGCGATTTCGACCAGCGCGCCGAGGAGGCGCGCATCGGCACGCCCCGGCTCCTCGCCGGCACGCAGATCGTGGACGCACCGCGCGCGGTACGGCACTCCCTGCCCAAGGCCGCCGCCACCAACGCCGCGATCGGGCTCGTCCTGGGACTCGTCCTCGGGCTCGCGCTGGCCGCGGTCGGCACCGTGGTCGCGGACCGCCCCGTACTGCGCCGGGAGATCGCCGCGAACCTGGGCGCCTCGGTCATCGCGGAGCTGCCCCGCGCACCCCGCCGGCCGGCCGGACGGTGGCAGCGCCGACGGACCCGGACGGCTCGCGAACGGCTCACCACGACCCTGGCCCGGTCCATACGCGGCGCCGCCGAACCGGTGTCGCTGCTGGAACTGGGCTGCGCCCACACCGCGGGCGCGATCGCCCTGGACGTCGGCAGAGCGCTGACGGCGGAGGGGCCGGTGGTCGTCATCGACGCGCTGCCCCGCGCGGAGCTCGCCAACGTCCCAAGGCAGCCGGGAGACCCGACCGTGGTCAGCGGCGAGCGCGCCGCGGCCGTACCGCGGCACGTGCGCCGGCTCGGCGTCGGCTCGGTCGCGCCCGGCACGGCGTGGACCGACCTCCAGTACCTCGGCACCCGGACCGTACTCGTCGTACGTGCCGGGCAGGGCAGCGCCGCATGGCTGCACACCGTGGCGCGGCAGCTCGCGGACCAGCGCATCCCGGTGATCGGGGTGGTGCTGATCGCCCCCGATCCGCGGGACCGGACCGACGGCACGCTGTGGGACGGACCGCACACCGCGCCGCGCGGCCCTCATGAGCGGCTGGCCCGGCAGCACGGGACGGGCCAGCCGCGGGCGGATTGGCTGGCCCGGCAGCACGGTGGGGGTACCTCCCACGCCGTTCAGGCAGTGGGGGAAGGCCAGTTGCGGACGGAGCGGCCGCCGATGCCGGCCAGTGGGGCCTCCCCTGCTCGAACGGAGTTGAGAGCTCGGGGAAGGGTCCCGCACAGCGACCAGGAGGCTCGGTAGAACATGTGTGGCATCGCAGGCACGTACCGATGGCCGGACGGAAAGGCGGTGACCGACCGGCTCACCGATGTCCTCGCCCACCGCGGCCCGGACGGGGCCGGCCGGTACAGCCATTCCGCCGGTGACGGCGAGGTGCACCTCGGGCACCGCCGGCTGGCCATCATCGACCTGTCCGGGACCGGCGCCCAGCCGATGACCTCGGGCGGCCTCGCCCTGACGTACAACGGCGAGCTGTACAACGCGCCCGAACTCCGTACCGAACTGGCAGCCGCCGGGGTGCGCTTCCGCGGCACCTCCGACACCGAGGTGCTGCTGGAGGCCTGGCGGCGCTGGGGCACCGGCTGCCTGCCCCGGCTGCGCGGCATGTTCGCGTTCGCGGTCTTCGACGAGCGGACCGGTGAGCTGGTGCTCGCCCGCGACCAGCTCGGCATCAAGCCGCTGTTCCTGCTCCGGCGCGGCGCGGGCCTGGTGTTCGCCTCCGAACTCAAGGCGCTCGCCGCGGTGACCGGCGGGTCGCTGGAAGTGGACCATGCGGCGCTGGTGGCCTCGCTGCTGTACTACTGGGTGCCGGACTCGCGCTGCGCGTTCCGCGAGGCGGAGAAGCTGCCGCCGGGGAGCTGGCTGCGGTGCCGGCCCGACGGCCGGGTGGAGCGCGGCCGGTACTGGAACCTCAAGGACGTCGCCGCCGAGGGCCGGGAGCGGGCCCGCAGCGGCGAGCGGCCGGACCTGGCCGCCATCGTCGAGGAGTCGACCCGGCAGCACCTGCTCTCCGACGTACCGGTGGCGACCTTCCTCTCCGGCGGTCTCGACTCCAGCTACCTGACCGCGCTGGCCGCCCGCCACCAGCCCGGGATCTCCGCCTACACGATCGGGTTCCGCGCCGAGGACGCCAAGTTCGAGGCGATGCCGGACGACCTGCGCTACGCCCGGCAGGTGGCCGAGCGGTACGGCGTCGACCTGCACGAGATCGAGATCGCCCCGGACGTGCTGGAACTGCTCCCGCAGATGACGTACCACCTGGACGAGCCGATCGGCGACCCCGCCGCGATCAACACGTACCTGATCTGCTCGGCCGCCCGGGAGGCCGGGGTCAAGGTGATGCTCTCGGGGATGGGCGCCGACGAGCTGTTCGCCGGGTACCGCAAGCACCTGGCCAACCTGCTCGCACTGCGCTACCAGCGCGTCCCGCGGCCCCTGCGGCGCGGTCTGTCCGCGGCCGTGGACCGGCTGCCGGTCGCCACGTCCCGGCGGGGGTACCGGTCGGTGCGCTTCGCGAAGCGGTTCCTGTCTTTCGCCGATCTGCCGGAGGAGACCGCGTTCCGGCGCAGCTACACCATGTACGACCAGGACGAACTGCTCGCCCTGGTCGATCCGGACCTGGCCGGGACGGTCGAGGACGTACTGACCGAGCATGCGGACATCTACCGGGACAACGACCTCGACGACTTCGTCAACCGGATGTGCCTGGGTGATGCCCGGATGTTCCTGCCGGGCCTGAACCTCGCGTACACGGACCGGTCGAGCATGGCCGCGTCGACCGAGGTGCGGGTGCCGTACGTGGACGTCGAGGTGGTCCGGGCGGCGTTCGCTGTGCCCGGCGACCGCAAGATCGTCGGACGGCAGGGCAAGGCCGTCCTCAAGGAGGCCGCCACCTCGATCCTGCCCCGGGAGATCGTGTACCGGCCCAAGGGCCTGTTCAGCGCCCCGCTGCGGGCCTGGATGAGCCGGGACCTGGCGCCGCTGGTGCGCGAGGTGATCAACGACGGGGTGCTCGTCAACTCCGGCATCCTGCGCCGCGACGCGCTGGCACGGCTCGTCGCCGAGGACGCCGCCGGGCAGCGCGACTTCTCCAAGCATCTGTGGCACGTACTGACCCTGGAGTACTGGTACCGCGGCGCGACCTCTGGCTCCGGCCAGAGCCAAGCGGCCTGACAGCAAGGAAACAAGAGGAGCTCGGGTGAAACAGGTCGTGCAGAACTACAAGAGCGGCGAGCTGACGGTGCTGGACGTGCCGGTGCCGGGGTGCAAGCCGGGCGGTGTGCTGGTCCGCAGCGCCTACTCGCTGATATCCACCGGGACCGAGCTCATGAAGGTGTCCGAGGCCGGCATGTCGATGGTGGGCAAGGCCCGCTCCCGCCCCGACCAGGTGGCCAAGGTCATGCAGAGCGTGGCCACCAACGGGGTGCCCGCCACGTACCGCAAGGTGATGGGCAAGCTGGACTCCTACACGCCGCTGGGCTACTCGCTGTGCGGGGTGGTCGAGCAGGTCGGCGACGGAATCGGCGATGTGGCCGTCGGTGACCTCGTGGCCTGCGCCGGCAACGAGCATGCCTTGCACGCCGAACTGAACTGGGTGCCGCAGAACCTCTACACCCCGGTGCCGGACGGCCTCGCGCCGCGGCACGCGGCCTTCGGCACCGTCGGGTCGATCGCGATGCAGGGCGTCCGCCAGGGCGAGCCGCAGCTCGGCGAGGTGGCGCTGGTCATCGGCCTCGGGCTGATCGGGCAGCTGGTGGTGCAGCTGCTGACCGCCTCGGGGGTCCGCGTCGTCGGCGCCGACCCCGACCCGGTGCGCTGCGAGCTGGCCGCGCGCCTGGGCGCCGCGGCCTGCGGCGATCCGGCGTCCGCGGCCGTGGAGGCCGCCGTCGCCGAACTCACCGGCGGGCACGGCGTGGACCAGGTGTATCTGGCCGCCGGTGGCGGCAGCAACCAGCCCGTCGAGCTGGCCGCCCACTTGAGCCGGGACCGCGGCCGGGTGGTCGACATCGGCAAGTGCCGCCTGGACCTGCCGTGGAACGCGTACTACGAGAAGGAGCTCGACGTCCGGTTCTCCCGCTCGTACGGCCCCGGCCGCTACGACCCGGAGTACGAGCTCCAGGGGCGCGACTACCCGATCGGCTACGTGCGCTGGACCGAGCGCCGCAACCTGGCGTGCTTCCTCGATCTCCTCGCCCGCGACCGCGTCGCCGTGGAGCCCCTGGTCTCCCACATCGCGGACTTCTCCGACGCCGTCGAGACGTACCAGCGCCTGAAGGACGGCGACCTCAAGGCCGTGGCCGTGCTGTTCCGGTACCCCGAACAGGCGGGGGAAGCGGGGGAAGCGCAGGCCCCGGCGGTGGCCGTGCCCGCGGTGCGCCGCGGCGCCCCGGTGGCCGCCCCGGCCCGGGCCGCCAAGACACCGGTACGGCTGGCGTTCATCGGTGCCGGAAACTACGCGACGTCGATGCTGCTGCCCCACCTGGCACAGCGCGACGGCGTCACGCTGTCGACCGTCGTCACCACGACGGCGCTGTCCGCGGCCAACGCGAAGCGGAAGTTCGGCTTCGCCGAGGCGACCACCGACCTCGACGCCGTGCTCGGCGACACGTCCATCGACGCGGTGTTCGTGGTCACCCGGCACAGCTCACACGCCGAACTGGCCCGGAAGGCCCTGCTGGCCGGCAAGACGGTGTTCGTGGAGAAGCCCCTGGCTCTCACCGAGGACGACCTGGCCGGCGTGCTCGCGGCGGTGGAGGAGTCCGGCAACGACCGGATCCAGGTGGGTTTCAACCGCCGGTTCGCACCGCTGCTGTGGGAGGCCAGGCAGCGGTTCGGTGCCCGGAGCGGCCCGGCGAGCCTGCGCTACCTGGTCAACGCGGGCCGGCTGCAGCACGGCAGCTGGTACCTCCAACAGGGCACCGAGGGCTCGCGTTTCGCCGGTGAGGGCGGGCACTTCATCGACACGGCGAGCTGGCTGCTGGCGGCCGATCCGGTCTCGGTGTACGCGGTCGGCACGGCCGGCAACGAGGACCTCCAGGTCGTACTGCGCTACCCGGACGGGTCCACCGCCACCATCAGCTACGTCACCACCGGACCGGCCAGCCTCCCCAAGGAGACGCTGGACCTGGTCGCGGACGGCAAGGCGCTGCGGCTCGACGACTTCGTGCGGGCCTCGGTGTACGCGGATGGCACAGCCGGACGCAAGCGGTGGGTCAGTTCGCGGCTGCCCAAGGCCAGGGACAAGGGCCAGGAAGCCGAACTGGCCGCGTTCGTCAGGGCCGTGCGGTCCGGCGGCCCCATGCCGGTGCCGCTGGAGTCGCTGGTCGCCACCACGGCGGCCACCCTCGCCGTGCGGACCGGCCTGGCGAGCGGCGCGCCGGTGACGTTGGCGGGGTCCCGATGACTGCCGGTTCGGGGAGCCCGGCCTGGTACCTGCGGCGGCTGTCCCGGATGGAGCCGCGGGAGGTCGGCGGCCGGGTGGGCGACGCGGTGCGCAGGCGGCGGTGGCGGTCGGCGCTGCCGGACTGCCCGAGCGTGGCCGGCGCCCGCTTCACCGCCGTACTGCCCGCCGGGACGATCGCCGCGGTGCCGCCGGACGCCGCGAAACGCCTGATCGCCGAGGCGGACCGGCTGCTGGCCGGGCACGCCGAGTACTTCGGGGTCGCCCGCGACGACCTGGCCGACCCGGACTGGTCGTACGACCCGAAGACCGGGCGCCGCGCTCCGTCGGGCTACGCCTTCGACGTGCCGTACCGCGACGAGGACGCGGTCGGGGACATCAAGCAGATCTGGGAGCCGTCCCGGCACCAGTACCTCACCGTGCTCGCCGCCGCCTACGCGGTCACCAGGGACGAGCGGTACGCCGAGCGGGTGGCCACGCACCTGCGGTCGTGGTGGGCGGCCAACCCGCCGCTGCGCGGCGTGCACTGGATCAGCGGCATCGAGCTGGGCATCCGTCTGCTGTCCTGGGTGTGGATCCGCCGGCTGCTCGACGGCTGGCCGGGCGTGATCGGGCTGTTCGAGGAGAACCCGGTGGCGCTGCGCCAGATCTGGCACCACCAGCGCTGGCTGGCCGCCTTCCCCAGCCGGGGGTCTTCGGCGAACAACCACGTCATCGCCGAGGCCGCCGGGCAGCTCGCCGCGGCCTGCGCGTTCGGGTGGTTCCCCTCGTCGGCGCGCTGGCGGGCCGGTGCGCTGCGGTCACTGGAGCGGCACCTGCGCGGCAACACCTTTCACTCCGGCCTCAACCGCGAGCTGGCCACCGAGTACCACGGACTCGTCCTCGAACTCGGCCTGGCCGCGGTGGCCGAGGCGGACGCCGCCCGAGTGCCGGTCCCCGCGACCGTCCGCCTGGTGCTGCTGCGGATGACCGACGCGCTCGCGGCCATCGTGGACAACCGGCTGCGGCCGCCGCGCCAGGGGGACGCGGATGACGGGCACGGCCTGGTCGTGGACGGCGCGGACACCGACCGCTGGGCTTCGCTGCTGGCCACCGGGGACGCCGTGTTCGGCCGGCTCCCCTGGTGGCCGGCCGTGACCGGCACCGATGTGCGCACGCCGCTGCTGGCCGCGCTCATCCGGCCGTACGCGAAGGACGGGACGGCACCGGCCGTGGCCCGTCCGGCAAGCCGACCGGCCCACTTCGCCGACGCGGGCATGACCATCCTGCGCGGTCCGGGCGAGATCTGGTGCCGCTGCGACGGCGGGCCGCACGGGTTCCTGTCCATCGCCGCGCACGCCCACGCGGACGCGCTGTCCGTGGAGGTCCGGCACGACGGGGTCGATGTGCTCGCCGACCCGGGGACGTTCTGCTACCACGGGCAGCCCGAGTGGCGGCAGTACTTCCGCTCGACCCTCGGTCACAACACCCTCCAGCTGGACGGCGTTGACCAGTCCGTCTCCGGCGGCCCGTTCCTGTGGACCCGGCACGCCCCCAGCCGCGTCCTGGTCGCGGACGCCTCCGATGCGGAAGTGGCCCGCTGGTGCGCCGAGCACGACGGTTACCAGCCCTCCGTGCACCGCCGCCGGGTGGAGCTGACCGCCGCGAGCCAAGAGCTACGGGTGGTCGACGAGGTGCGCGGCCCGCGCCGGGCCGTGCGGCTGGCGTTCCACCTCGGCCCCGCCATCACCGCGGACCTGGCGGGAAACCGGGCAGCGCTCACCTGGACCCGCGACGGCGAGGACCGCTCCGCAGTGCTCGACCTGCCCGGACAGCTGACCTGGCAGGCGCATCGCGGCGAGACCGGCCTTTCCCCAAGCTCTTCGAACAGGGGATACCCCGTGCTGGGCTGGTACTCCCCCGGCTTCGGGCGCAAGGAACCCGCCACCACGCTGATCGGCACCGGCTTCGCCGACGGCATGACGGAGTTCACCACCGTACTCGGATTCCGCGGCTAGGGAGGAGGACGCGTGGGCAACAAGTGGCGGAACGGGACATGGCCGGTGGCGGCGCTGGCGTCGGCCCTGCTGGCGACCGGCTGCGAGAGCACGCCGGGCGCCCCGGCGGAGCCGACCGTCGCGCCCTCCACCTCCGTGGCCGGGTCCGTGGCCCGGGTGTGCGCCAAGCCGGCGGCCGGGCCGGCGGCGGCCCCGGCGGGCGCGGTGACGGTCGACCCGACGGTCGTCGGTGACCTGGCAGCGAAGACCAAGAGCAGCCCGCCGAACACCACGTTCTGGCTCCGCCCCGGCAAGCACACGCTCGATCCGGACCGCTACGCCCAGGTCGTCCCCAAGGAGGGAAACCGCTACCTCGGCGCGCCGGGCGCGGTGCTCGACGGCCGGAAGAAGAACCAGTACGCGTTCAGCGGTACCGCCCGCGACGTCACCATCCGCCACCTGACCGTGCAGAACTTCGCCGCGCCGCACGACGAGGGCGTGGTCAACCACGACTCGGCCGACGGGTGGGTGCTCGAACACGCCACCATCCAGCACAACTCCGGCGCCGGGCTGATGGCGGGTGCCCGCCAGCGGGTCCGCGCCAGTTGTCTGCGCGGCAACGGGCAGTACGGCATGAACGCGTACAAGGACAACGGCGCCCTCACGGGTCTGGTGATCGAGGGCAACGAGATCGTGGGCAACAACACCGGCGACTGGGAGCGGCGGCGGGAGGGCTGCGGCTGCACCGGAGGTATCAAGTTCTGGGCCGTCAACGGCGCCGACGTACGCGGCAACTGGGTGCACGACAACCGTGGAACCGGGTTGTGGGCGGACACCAACAACAACGACTTCCGCATCGAGAACAACGTGATCGAGGCCAACGACGGTGCCGCGCTGATCTACGAGACCAGCTACAACGCGGTCATCCGGAAGAACACGATCCGGCGGAACAACTGGGTCGAGGGCCGCAGGTACGCCGACCGCGGCGACACCTTCCCGTTCGCGACGATCTACCTGTCCGAGTCCGGCGGCGAACCACGGATCAAGGCCCGTACGGACAAGATCGAGGTGTACCGGAACGTGCTGGAGAACAACTGGTCCGGGATCACCCTGTGGGAAAACGCCGACCGGTTCTGCAACAGTCCGGCCAACACCTCGTCCGGCGACTGCACGTTGCTGGTGCGCGACACCAAACGCTGCGCACGCCCGGCGATCGCCACCGCGCCCCTCTACGCCGACTGCCGGTGGAAGACCCAGCGGGTGGACATCCACGGCAACCGCTTCGTGCTGGACAAGTCCGTCGTCGAGTGCACGGCGAAGTGCGACCGCATGGCGGTACTGGCCAACTACGGCACCTACCCGGACTGGTCCCCGTACCAGGGCGAGCGGGTGGCCGAGGCGATCACCCAGAAGCAGCACAACCGCTGGCACGACAACGTCTACCTCGGGCCGTGGCAGTTCGTCGCCCACGACCCGAGCCGGGTGCTCGACTTCGGCGAGTGGCAGGGATCGCCGTACCAGCAGGACGCGGGCAGCACCCTCGACCCACGGGCCGGTGGTTGAGATGGGCGGAAGTCCGCGGCTCGACGGACTGCCGGGCGGACCGGACACTGCGGACACGCAGCCCGGCGCCGGACCGCGCCCGGCGTCCGGCACGCCGAAGCTCGTCGGGGTCGTCTGGGGGCTGCTGATCCTCAACACCCTCGGCTCCGCCGGGGCGAAGACCGTCATTCCGCTGCCCCGCTCCCTCATCCAGCTGGTCACCATGGGCGCGCTGGTCGTCGCGTTCACGCTGGCGCTCGCGCTCAATCTCCGGCTGCGCATCCGGCCCAGCGCCTTCCTGTTCCTGCTCACTCTGCTGCTGGTGCCGAGCGTGCTCTCCAGCCTGCAACTGGAGTCCGGGCTGGGCGCGCTGTTCCGCTGCGCCCGGCTGGCTCTCTTCGTCGGCACGCTGTGGCTGCTCAGCCGCTGGTGGGACGGCAGCCTGACGTTCGTACGGCACCACATCCGGATGTACTTCGCGGTGCTCGGGTCGGTCGCCGCCGGCCTGGTCATCTCGCCGGGCGCGGCCATGCCCGACCTCTACGGCGGGCGGCTGGTCGGCGCCTTGTGGCCGCTCACGCCGCCGCAGATCGGCCAGTACGCCGCGGTGATCATCGGGCTGACCGTGCTGCTCGTACTGGGCCGCCGGACCGACCGGGCCTCCGCGGCGGTCATCATCGTGCCGTCACTCGTCCTGCTCGCACTGACCCACACCCGGACGGCCACGCTCGGCCTGCTCATCGGGCTGGTGCTGGCGATCGGCTCGCTCCTCCTGACCAGCGCCGCCGCCCGCCGGTTCTTCACCTGGGCGGTGCTGTGCGCCGTGGTGGTCGCGGTGGGGTTCGCGTCCGCGCTGCGGGCGTGGTTCCTGCGCGGGCAGAGCCAGGAGTACCTCACCAGCCTCACCGGCCGGGCCAACGTCTGGGACGCCCTGCTGGCCGCGCCCCGGACCGTCGCGAAGGAGTTGTTCGGCGTGGGTCTGGGCGACAAGTCGTTCGGCGGGCTGCCGATCGACAACAGCTGGCTGGCCGTCTACCACGAGCAGGGCTGGACCGGCATCGCCTTGGTGGCGGCGGTCATCATCGTGCTGGGCGGCGTCGCGCTGCTGCGGCCGCCGTCGCTGCCGAGGGCCTGCGCGATCTTCCTGATCAGCTACTGCGCGATCGCGTCGTACACCGAGGCCGGGCTGGGCGACGCCTCACCGTATCTGCTGCATCTGGGCCTGGCCGCGGCCCTTCTGGCGACACCCGCCGCGGCCCCGCCCCGCGCGACGCCCGCAGTACCCCGACGGCGCGTCCCGCGCTGGGCCCAGGACCGGAGGTGACCTCACCCATGCACATTCTCGTGGTGCACAACCGCTACTCCTCGGCGCAGCCGAGCGGGGAGAACAAGGTCGTCGACCAGGAGGTGGGGCTGCTGCGCGCGGCCGGCCACCGGGTCGAGACGTTCGAGCGGCGCAGCGACGACATCGGCGCCCGGTCCCTGCCGGGCAAGGCCGCGGTGCCGCTGCTGGTGCCGTGGAATCCGGCGGTACGCGCGGAGCTGGCCGCCAGGTTGCGCACCGAACGGCCGGACGTCGTACACATCCACAACGTCTTCCCGCTCCTGTCGCCCGCGGTGCTGGCCGCCTGCGCCGACGCCGGTGTGCCGGCCGTCGCCACGCTCCACAACTACGGTCAGGTCTGCCCGCCCGGCACGCTCCAGCGGGACGGCCGCCCGTGCACCGAGTGCGTCGGGGCGTCGCCGCTGCCCGCCGTCCGGCACGGCTGCTACCGCGGTTCCCGCCTCGCGACGGTGCCGCTCGCGGTCAGCCTGTCGGTCAACCGGCGGCGGTGGCGGTCCGGCGTGGAGAAGTTCTTCTGCATCTCCGCGGCGCAGCGCGACGTGCTGGTACGGGCCGGTATGCCGGCCGAGCGGCTCGTGGTGAAGCACAACTTCGTGCCCGAGCCGGACACCCGCCGGTCGGGCACCGGTGAGCAGCTGCTCTACCTCGGCCGGCTCGCGGAGGCCAAGGGCGTACGGCTGCTCATGGCCGCGTGGGACGAGATCGCCGCCGGCGGCGGCGTGGGCGTACCGCTCGTGATCGCGGGCGCGGGGCCGCTGGAGCAGGAGGTGACCGCCTGGGCGGCAGGCCGGGACGACGTGCGGTACGTCGGCCTGTACGACCCGGCGCAGTGCCGGCAGGCCGTCGCGCGGTCGGTCGCCGTGGTGGCTCCCTCGACGTGGCTGGAGGCGTTCGGCCTGGTGGTCGTGGAGGCGATGGCGGCCGGGGTGCCGGCCGTCGCCGCCGGTCACGGCGCCTTCGTCGAACTCGTCGAGGACGGGGTGACCGGGCTGCTGCACCAGCCGGGCGAACCCGCGTCGCTCGCGTCCTGCCTGCGCCGGATCACGGCCGGGCCGACGCGCAACCAGGAGATGGGCCGGGCGGCCCGGCGCCGTTACGAGCTGGGCTTCAGCCCGGCCGTCGGGCTGGAGCGCCTGGTGGGGGGGTACCGCACCGCGATCGCGGGTCGGTCAGCACTCGATCGCAGCGGGAACGCCCGCGCGAGCAGGGGGGATGGGGACAGCAGATGACACGATGCCGACTCTGCGGCTCGGAAGCGATGGCGAGCGTCGTCGACCTGGGAGCGACGCCGCCATGTGAAAGCTTTCTCGCCGCTGACCAACTGGACCGGCCGGAGCCGGCATACCCGCTGCACCTGCGGGTCTGCACCGACTGCTGGCTCGCGCAGATCCCGCCGCTGATCACCCCGGAGGAGACGTTCACGGAGTACGCGTACTTCTCCTCCTTCTCGACCTCCTGGGTGGAGCACGCCCGGACCTTCGTCGCTGACGCGGTGGAGCGGGCAGGGCTCGGCCCGGACGCCTTCGTGGTCGAGGTGGCGAGCAACGACGGGTACCTGCTGAAGCACGTGGTGGACCGCGGGATCCGCTGCCTCGGCGTCGAGCCGTCGGTGAACGTCGGCGCAGCGGCACGGGACGCGGGCGTCCCCACGCTCACCGCGTTCCTGTCCCCGGACACGGGCTCGGCCGTCCGCTCCGAGCACGGCCCCGCGGACCTGGTCGTGGCCAACAACGTGTACGCGCACATCCCCGACGTCGTCGGATTCACCCAGGGACTGCGCGCCCTGGTCGCCGACGACGGCTGGGTCTCCATCGAGGTGCAGCACCTGCTGACGCTGATCGAGGAGAACCAGTACGACACGATCTACCACGAGCACTTCCAGTACTACACGGTCGCGTCCGCGATCCGGGCCCTCGCCAGTGGCGGCCTCACCCTCGTCGACGTCGAGCTGCTGCCCACGCACGGCGGCTCCATCCGGCTGTGGGCCCGCCCGGCCGAGGCGGCCGGCGAGCCGTCCCGGAAGGTGGCCGACGTACTGGCCCGGGAGAAGGCCGCCGGGCTCCAGGAGCTGTCCGGGTACACCGAGTTCTCGGCCCGGGTGGCCAAGGTGCGCCGGGACCTCCTGCGGTTCCTGGTCGAGGCGGCCGAGCGCGGCGAGACGGTCGTCGGCTACGGCGCCCCGGGCAAGGGCAACACCCTGCTCAACCACTGCGGCATCCGGCCCGACCTGCTCCCGTACACCGTCGACCGCAACCCCTACAAGCACGGCAGGTACACCCCGGGCACCCGTATCCCGATCCTGCCGCCCGAGCGGATCGCCGCCGATCAGCCGGACTACGTACTGATCCTCCCCTGGAACCTGCGGGCCGAGCTGGTCGAGCAGCTGTCCTTCGTGCACGACTGGGGCGGCCGGCTGGTCTTTCCCATCCCGGAACTGAGCATTGTCGAGGTCACATCGTGAAGGTCGTACTGTTCTGCGGCGGTTACGGACTGCGCATGCGCGCCGGAGCGTCCGACGACCTGCCCAAGCCGATGGCGATGGTCGGCCCGCGGCCACTGATCTGGCATGTCATGCGCTATTACGCGCACTTCGGGCACACGGAATTCATCCTGTGTCTCGGATACGGCGCCCACCACATCAAGGACTTCTTCCTGAATTACGAAGAGACGGCGTCCAACGACTTCGTACTGCGCAACGGGCAGGCCGAGCTGCTGTCCACCGATATCGCCTCCTGGACGATCACGTTCGTGCAGACCGGCATCGAGTCACCGATCGGGGAGCGGCTGCGCCGGGTGCGGCACCATCTCGACGGCGACGAGATGTTCCTGGCCAACTACGCCGATGTGCTGACCGATGCCCCGCTGCCGGAGATGATCGACCAATTCGCCCGGCGTGACGCGGGTGCGTCGATGACGGTGGTGCCGCCGCAGTCCTCGTTCCACTGTGTCGAGCTGGGCGAGAACGGCCTGGTGGGAGGCATCACCGCGGTGAGCGAACTGCCGCTGTGGGAGAACGGCGGGTATTTCGTGCTCCGTCAGGAGGTCTTCGACCACATTCCGGAGAACGGTGACCTGGTCGCCGACGGATGCGCCCGACTGGCCAAGCAGGGGCGGCTGATGGCGTACCGGCACCGTGGTTTCTGGAAGCCGACCGACACCGTGAAGGAACGGGCCGCGCTGGACGCCGCGTACGCCCGGGGCGACCGCCCGTGGGCCGTGTGGGAACGGGACGGCGTGGCGGCCGACGCCGAGGTGAGGGCCATATGATCCGGCTCGGCGCCGGGCGCCTGAACCGCATCGTCGCGGTGGGCGCGCACTGTGACGACATCGCCATCGGCGCCGGCGGCACACTGCTGACGACGTGCCTCGCCCGGCCGGGCATCCGCGTCGACGCGCTGGTGCTCTCCGGCGGCGGCAGCGAGCGGGAGCAGGAGGAACAGGCCGCGCTCGCCGCCTTCTGCCCGGGCGCCGACCTGCGGCTGACCGTACTGAAGCTGGCGGACGGCCGGCTGCCGGCGCAGTGGGACGAGGCCAAGGCCGCGGTGGAGGAGCTGCGCGCGCAGACCGACCCGGACCTGATCCTGGCCCCGCGTACCGATGACGCGCACCAGGACCACCGCGGCCTGGCGAAGCTGATGACCACCGCGTTCCGCGACCACCTGGTCCTCGGCTACGAGATCGTCAAATGGGACGGCGACCTCGGCCGCCCGTCGGCGTACCAGCCACTGGCGCCGGAGACCGCCGAACAGAAGGTGCGGCTGCTGCAGGAGCACTACCCCTCGCAGCGGCACCGGCCCTGGTACGACCGGGAAGCCTTCCTCGGCCTGGCGCGGATCCGCGGCATCGAATGCCACGCGCGCTACGCCGAGGCGTTCGCCGTCACCAAACTCACTCTCGACCTGGGGGAATGAACCTTGCGCGTACTGCTCACCGGGCACCAGGGCTACCTGGGCACCGTCATGGCCCCGGTTCTCACGGCCGCCGGGCACGAGGTCGTCGGCCTGGACGCCGGCCTGTTCGCCGACTGCGTGCTGGGCCCGTCGCCCGCCGATCCCCCCGGGCACCGGGTGGACCTGCGCGACGTCACAGCGGAACACGTGGCCGGGGTGGACGCCGTGATCCACCTGGCCGCGCTGTCCAACGACCCGCTGGGATCACTGGCGCCGCAGCTCACCTACGACATCAACCACCACGCCTCCGTACGGCTGGCTCGGCTCGCCCGCGAGGCCGGGGTGCGGCGTTTCCTGTACGCGTCGACCTGCTCGGTCTACGGTGCCGCCGGCGGTGGCGACCTGGTGACCGAGGACGCCCCGCTGCGCCCGGTGACGCCGTATGCGGAGTCCAAGGTGCGGGTGGAGGACGACCTGCACGCGCTGTCCGACGGCGACTTCAGCCCGGTGTACATGCGCAACGCCACCGCCTTCGGCCACTCCCCCCGGCTGCGCGCCGACATCGTGCTGAACAACCTGGTGGGCCACGCGCTCCTGTCCGGCGAGGTGCTGGTGCTCTCCGACGGCACTCCCTGGCGCCCGCTGGTGCACGCCGCCGACATCGCCCGCGCTTTCACGGCCGCGCTGACCGCGCCGCGGGAGGCGGTGCACGACCGGGCGTTCAACATCGGCAGCGAGGTCAACAACGTCACGGTCGCCGAGATCGCCGAGCAGGTCGCCGAGGCGGTTTCCGGCTCCAAGGTGGTGATCACCGGCGAGACCGGTGCCGACCCGCGCTCCTACCGGGTGGACTTCTCCCGGTTCCGCGCCGCGGTGCCCGGCTTCGACTGCGAGTGGACGGTGAAACAGGGCGCCGTCGAACTCGCCGAGGCGTACCGCGAGTACGGCCTGACCCGGGAGGGCTTCGAGCAGCGCTTCACCCGCCTCGCCGTGCTGCGCGCGGCCTCCGACGCCGGCGCCGTCGACGACACCCTGCGGTGGCGCCGATGACCGGGGCGGCGCCGGCTGCCGCGGCCGGCGAGGAGATGTACGCGCTGGTGGAGCGGCTGTACCCGCTGTGCCGGAGCATCACCGGTGACGGTGTGCGCGCCACCCTGGAGATCGTCGGCGAGTACGTACCGCTCCAGGTGCACGAGGTGCCGACCGGGACGCAGGTGCTCGACTGGACGGTGCCACAGGAGTGGAACATCCGGGACGCGTACATCGCCGGCCCCGCGGGCAACCGGATCGTCGACTTCGCCGCGTCCAGCCTGCACGTCCTCGGTTACAGCGTGCCGGTGGCGGCGACCATGCCCCTTTCCGAGCTGCGCGCCCACCTGCACACCCTGCCGGACCACCCGGCCTGGGTGCCGTACCGCACCAGCTACTACAAGCCGGACTGGGGATTCTGCCTGGCCCAGGAGACCCTGGACGCGCTGCCGGACGGCGAGTACGAAGTCCGCATCGACTCCACGCTCGCGGACGGCCACCTCACCTACGCGGAGCACATCGTCCCCGGGCAGGTCCCCGACGAGGTGATCATCTCCTGCCACGTCTGCCACCCGTCGCTGGCCAACGACAATCTGGCGGGCATCGCGGTGGCGACGTTCCTGGCCCGGGCCCTGGCCGAGCAGACGCCGTACTACACCTACCGGTTCATCTTCGCGCCCGGCACCATCGGGGCGATCACCTGGCTGGCCCGCAACGCGCAGCGGATCGACCAGGTCAAGCACGGGCTCGTGCTGGCCTGTGCCGGTGACACGGGCCGATTGACCTACAAGCAGAGCAGACGCGGCGACGCGGAGATCGACCGAGTACTGCGGCACGTCCTGTCCGCCTCCGAACGGCCGCACCGCATCACCGAGTTCACGCCCTACGGTTACGACGAGCGGCAGTACTGCTCCCCCGGGTTCGACCTCGGCGTGGGCTCGCTCAGCCGCACCCCGTACGCGGGCTATCCCGAATACCACACCTCGGCGGACAACCTGGACTTCGTCTCCCCGGCGGCGATGGCGGACACCCTCACCGTCTGCCGCGAGGCATGCGACGTCCTGGACCGCAACCGGCGGTACGTCAACCTCAGCCCCTACGGCGAACCGCAGCTGGGGCGAAGGGGGTTGTACGACGCGCTCGGCGGCCGCAGCGACACCAAGCAGGCGCAGCTGGCCATGCTCTGGGTGCTCAGTCTCTCCGACGGCGAGCACAGTCTGCTGGACGTCGCCGAGCGGTCCGGGCTGCCGTTCGACACCGTCGCCGCCGCGGCCGGTGCCCTGCACGGCGCTGGGCTGATCAAGGCATGACACAGATGACCGCCGAGAAGGAGAAGCGGACCGCCAGACGGGCCATGGCCGGCCGGCTGTCCTGGGGCCTCGCCGACCAGGCGGCCTCCAGCATGACGAACTTCGCGGTGGGGATCTACGTGGCACGCTCGCTGGGGGTGACCGCGTTCGGCGTGTTCAGCCTGGCGTGGCTCACCTACGGCGTGGTGCTCAACGTCGCCCGCGGGCTGGCCACCGACCCGCTCGTGGTGCGCTTCAGCGGCGTGCCGGACACGTCCTGGCACGCGGCGGTGGCCCGCTCCTCCGGTACCGCGCTCGGTGTCGGCGCCGCCATCGGCGCGGTGTGTCTGGTGGTCGGCCTCGGGCTCGGCGGCAGCGTGGGACCCGCGTTCGTCAGCCTCGGCGTGGTGCTGCCGGGGCTGCTGCTGCAGGACGCCTGGCGGTACGCGTTCTTCGCCGCCGGCACCGGGCGGAAGGCGTTCGTCAACGACCTGGTGTGGGGCGTCGCACTCGTCCCGGCCATGGTCGTGGCGGCCCATGTGGGCAGCGTGGCCGCCTTCGTGCTCGCCTGGGGCGCGGCCGCCGCTGTGGCGGCGGCGTACGGCTGGCTCCAGTCCGGCGTACGGCCCCGGGTGACCCGAGCACGCGGCTGGCTCCGCGAACACCGCGACCTGGGCTACCGGTACCTGGTCGAGAACGTCAGCCTCAGCGGCGCGAGCCAACTGCGGGCCTACGGGCTCGGCGCGATCGTCGGGGTCGGCGCGGTCGGTGCGGTCCGGGGCGCCGAGCTCCTGCTCGGCCCGTTCCTCGCCGTACTGATGGGCCTGTCGCTGGTCACCGTCGCGGAGGCGGCCCGGGTGCTGCGACAGGCCCCGGACCGGCTCGGCAGGTTCTGCCTCCTGCTGGGCGGCGGACAGGCCGCCGCCGCCCTGCTGTGGGGGGCGGCGCTGCTGCTGATGCCGGACCGGGCCGGCGAGCTGGTGCTGGGCGACGTCTGGCACTCCGCCTCCCAGCTCATCGTGCCGGCCGCGCTCGGCGTCGCGGGCGCCGGCCTCGGCACCGGCGCGGCGGCCGGGCTGCGCGCGCTCGCCGCCGCCCGGCGCAGCCTGCGCTGCCAACTGTTCGCCTCCGCCTGCTACGTCGGCGGCGGGCTCGGCGGCGCGGCCGTGGGCGGCACGGTCGGCTCGGCCTGGGGCGTCGCCGCCGCGACCGTCTGCAGCTCGGCCGTGTGGTGGCTGCAACTGCGCTCCGCCCTGCACGAGCGCCACCGGAACCCCATCCCCGAAGTGAGGACGTCATGACCGCCCACCCCCGGCTGAGCATCGGCCTGCCCGTCTACAACGGCGAGGAATACCTCGCCGAGGCGCTCGACGCCCTGCTCGGCCAGACGTACGAGGAATTTGAGCTGGTCATCTCCGACAACGCCTCGACCGACGGGACCCAGGACATCTGCCGCCGGTACGAGGCGAAGGACTCACGCATCCGCTACATCCGGCTGCTGCGGAACATCGGCGCCGCCCCGAACCACAACTACGTGTTCACCCAGTGCCGCGGCGAACTGTTCAAGTGGGCCTCGCACGACGACCTGTACGCCCGGGACCTGCTGCGGCGCTGCGTCGAAGCGCTGGACGAGCGGCCTGACGTGGTCCTCGCGCACAGCGGCCAGGCAGTCATCGACGGCGACGGCCAGGTGAAGGTCCCCTACGAGTACGGGCTCGCCACCGACTCCCCGCGCGCACCCGAGCGCTTCCGCAGTCTCCTCTTCGAGCCCGGCGGCGACGACTTCTACGGGGTGCTGCGGGCCGACGTACTGCGCCGGGTGAAGCCGCACGGCAGCTACCACCACGCGGACCGCACCTTCGTCGCCGAGATCACTCTGCACGGCCCCTTCCACCAGGTGCCGGAGCTGCTGTACTTCCGCCGCGACCACCCCACCCGCGCCGAGCGGGCCAATCCGTCCAAGCGCGCGCGGTGCGTCAACCTGGACCCGCGCCGGGCCGGCCCGCTGCACCCGACACCCCGGCTGCTCGCCGAATACGTCTGGGGCTTCGCCTCGGCGATCCGGCGAGCGCCGTTGTCCTCGGCCGACCGGCGCGCATGCTTCGGTCACCTGGCCGCATGGATGACCAGCCGGGCCCGGCCGGGCGCCGGCGAGCGGGTGGAGGACCGCGCCCCGGTCGATCCGGACCGGCTCGCCGTCTCCGTCGACGATCTCGTGGCCGGCCGTGAGGGGCGGCGGGCATGAGGACGGCGCCACGCGTCGGGGTGTTCGGCCTGCTCGGTTCCGGCAACCTCGGCAACGACGGCTCCCTGGAGGCCGTGCTCGGCTACCTTCGCGCCGAGCACCCCGGGGCGGCCGTGGACGCGCTGTGCGGCGGGCCCGAGGTCGTCACGGCCCGGTACGGGATACCCGCGACGCGGCTGCACTGGAACCGCGGCGAGTACCGGACCGCGTCGCGCGCGGGCGCGATCGCGGCAAAAGGGCTGGGCAAACTCGTCGACGCCGTCCGCACCGCCGCCTGGGTGCGCCGGCACGACGTGGTGATCGTGCCGGGCATGGGCGTCCTGGAGGCCACGCTGCCGCTGCGGCCGTGGGGCTTCCCGTACTCACTGTTCCTGCTCTGTGCGAGCGGCCGGCTGTTCGGCACCCGGGTCGCGCTGGTCGGTGTCGGCGCCGCCGAGATCCGCGACCGGCCGGTCCGGGCCCTGGTGCGCTGGTCGGCACGGCTTGCCGCCCACCGCTCGTACCGGGACACCCTGTCCCGCGACGCGATGCGGGCGATGGGCGTGGACACCGCGCGCGACGAGGTCTGTCCGGACCTGGCGTTCGCCCTGCCGGCGCCTCCGCCCACCGAGCCCGCGGGCACCGTCTGCGTGGGTGTCATGGACTTCCACGGCGGCAACGACGACCGCGCCCGGGCCGATGAGATCCACCGGCGTTACCTCGACGGGACGACCCGGTTCGTCCGCGCGCTGGCCGAGGACGGCCGGCCGGTCCGGCTGCTGACCGGCGACGCCTGCGACGCGCCGGTGGTCGCCGCGATCATCGACGCGGTGGACTCGCCGCTGGTCACCGCCGCGGAAACGGTCTCGCTCACCGATCTGATGAAGGAGATGGCGGCCGCCGACTCCGTGGTGGCGACCAGGTACCACAACCTGGTCTGCGCGCTGAAGGCCGGCACGCCGACGCTCGCACTCAGCTACGCGGCGAAGAGCGATGCGCTCATGGACCGGATGGGCCTTGCCGCGTACCGCCACCCGGCGCGTGACGTCGACGCCGAACAGCTCCTCGAACAGTTCCGGGCGCTGGAGAAGCAGTCGGCGGAACTGCGACGCACCCTCACCGAACGGAACCAGGTCGTCACCCGGCAACTCCGCGACCAGTTCGACAAGTTGACCACCGCCCTGTTCCCCACGACCGGCCACGACCGCCCCCCTCACCCCCACGCCCTGCGGGAGACACCGTGAAAGCGACCGAAGTCCCGGACATCGCCGGCGCGTACCTGTTCGAACCGACGCCGCACGCCGACGAGCGCGGCTTCTTCTGCCGCACCTTCGATGCCGACGTGGTCCGCTCGGTGGGCCTCGACCCCGACGCCTTCGTCCAGGACAGCGTGTCCCGCTCGGCCCGGGGCGTACTGCGCGGCCTGCATCTGCGCTCCGGCGCCGGCGAGGCCAAGCTGGTGCGGTGCTCGTACGGGAAGATCTTCGACGTCGTCGTGGACCTGCGCAAGGACTCGCCGACCTACCTCAACCGGGCCTTCTTCGAGCTGTCCGGCGAGACGCAGGTGACCCTGTACATCCCGGCGGGCTGCGCGCACGGCTTCCAGGCGCTGACCGAGACTGCCGACACCTCGTACCGCATCGACCGCCCGCACGACCCGGCCGAGGACGTGACGATCGCCTTCGACGACCCGGAGCTGGCCATCCCCTGGCCGCTGCCGGTCACCTCGAAGTCCCAGCGGGACCGGGAGGCGCCGAGCCTCGCCGAGGTCCTGAAGCAACAAGAGAACTGAGGCCGGCGTGAACCCCCAAGACCCCCAAGCCCCCCGAGCCCCCCACGGCACCCACCTCCCCGAAACCACCGGCGAGCTCCGGCTGCCGCGGTCACTGCAGGCCAACGAGCGGCTGCACGCCATGGTCCCCGGGGGCGCGCACACCTACGCCAAGGGCGACGACCAGTACCCCGAGAACCTGGCCCCCGTCATCAGCCACGGCCGCGGTGCCCACGTATGGGACGTCGACGGCAACCGCTACATAGAGTACGGCTCCGGCCTGCGGTCCGTCAGCCTCGGCCACGCCCACCCCCGCGTGATCGAGGCGGTACGGCGGGAACTGGACCGCGGCAGCAACTTCGTGCGGCCGTCCATCGTGGAGGCCGAGGCCGCGGAACGCTTCCTGGCCACGGTGCCGACCGCAGAGATGGTGAAGTTCGCCAAGAACGGCTCCGACGCCACCACCGCCGCGGTGCGCCTCGCCCGCGCCGTCACCGGGCGCCCACGGGTGGCCATCTGCGCCGACCATCCGTTCTTCTCCGTCGACGACTGGTTCATCGGCACCACACCGATGTCCGCCGGGGTACCGGTGGCGACCACCGAGCTGACAGTGACGTTCCCCTACGGGGACCTGGCCGCCACGGAGGAACTGCTCGTCCGGTACGAGGGGGAGATTGCCTGCCTGATCCTCGAACCCGCCACCCACACCGGGCCTTCCGCAAGCTCCCAACTCGGCTCCAGGCTCGAAGACCCCACCCCCGAGTATCTCGCCGGCCTGCGCGAGCTGGCCGACCGGCACGGCTGCGTACTGATCTTCGACGAGATGATCACCGGTTTCCGCTGGTCCGAGGCGGGTGCCCAGGGCCTGTACGGCGTCGTCCCCGATCTCTCCACGTTCGGCAAGGCGCTGGGCAACGGTTTCGCCGTCTCCGCGCTGGCCGGGCGCCGCGAGCTGATGGAGCGGGGCGGGCTGCGCCACTCCCACGACCGGGTGTTCCTGCTGTCCACCACGCACGGTGCCGAAACCCACTCCCTGGCCGCCGCGATGGCCGTACAGACCACCTACGTCGAGGAGGGCATCACCGCGCGGCTGCACGCCCTCGGCGAGCGGCTGGCCGCCGGGGTCCGCGATGCCGCGGCCAGTATGGGCGTCGGCGACCACATCGTCGTCCGGGGCCGGGCCAGCAACCTGGTCTTCGCCACCCTCGACGAGAACCGGCAGCCGTCGCAGCAGTACCGCACCCTGTTCCTGCGCCGGCTCCTCACGGGCGGGGTGCTCGCCCCGTCGTTCGTGGTGAGCAGCGCGCTCGACGACGCCGATATCGACCGTACCGTCGACGTGGTGGCCCAGGCATGCGCGGTGTACCGGAAGGCACTGGACGCCGCCGACCCCACCCCCTGGCTGGCCGGGCGGCCGGTGAAGCCCGTATTCCGCCGCCTGCCGTGACGTTACGTCAGCGGCTCCGCTGCCAGCGGGCGTCGGCCGCCCGGTCGACCAGCCACGCCGTCGCCGGTATCACCGCCAGCGCGGTGCACCAACCACCGAGGACGTCGGTCGGATAGTGCGCGCCCAAAGCCACCTGCGCCCAGCCCATGGCGGCCCCGGCAACCAGCGCCGCGGCGAGCACGAGCAGCGCGCCGACCGCCCTGCCGAGGCCGAACCGGCCGGTCACGAGCAGGGCCAACACGACGGCGAGCGCGGTGGCGAAGGCGGTGTGCCCGCTCGGATAGGACAGGTTGCCGTCACCGTGAATGGTGCGTCCCACCGCGGACTTGAGCAGCGTCGCCGCCCCCACAGCCATGGTGGCACCGACCACGATGAGCACCGCCGCACGCATACGCCGAAGCAGCAGGCAACCGGCCACGGCAGCCACGGCCAACAGCCCCGCTCCGACCGGCTCCCCCAGGAAATCCGTGGTCAGAGCCACACGCCGCCACGGCTGCGCCACACTGTCCGCCGTCGGATCGACAAACCACCTGTCCACCGTGCCGGGCTCACCGTGCCCGGCGTACAGGACCCCGAGCACGACGACCACCAGGGCGGCGAAGACCGCGATCAGCCCGAGCCACAGACGCAGCGACGGGGGCAGCACCGCCATCGGCGGGCGGTGTCCCGGCTCCTGACTTCTGGATCCAGGGTGAGGGTGGTGGGGGCGCGGCCCTCCATCCGACCGGTGGGCAACCATGAACCAGCAGCCTCCCGTTTCCCTGCCTCCAGGCTCCCCTGCTCCGGCCAGGCCAAGCCAGGCCATCCTACGCCAATAGGCCCTGCCCGAAGCGGCGTTCGGGGCCTGCGGCCCCGGTGGCCCCCGCCGGGTCTCCCAGACCTAGCAAGTGCGGGCTTCTTCCTCGCAAGGGCTGAGGATGGTGGTGGGGTCGAAGAAGCGGGCCGAGGGCTTGGCGCGGACGTCGCCGGTGCTGATGTCGCGGATGACGAGGCCCTCGGTCTCGGTGAAGCTGGGGTCGGCCTTGTAGCCGCCGAGGTAGATACCCTCCGGGCCGGACTTGTTGGCGGTGACGAGGTGCAGATAGTCGCCGGTGCGGCTCTTCCAGAGGGCGCTGCGGACCGGGTCGCGCCAGTCGGTGTTCATCGCGACGACGTCGACTCCCATACGGGCGAGTACCTGGGCGGTCTCGGGCGGCATCATGTCGACGTCCTGCATGAGGGCGAGCCGGGCGTAGTCGCGGTCGATGACCAGGTAGTCGTTCGACAGCCGGTCTTCGGGGAGGGTTTCGCCGCGCTTGTGGTGGGTGCGCTTGTAGTCGTAGGTCTGCCCCGTCGAGGCGATCAGGGTGCTCTTGGGCACCTCGGCGCCGGTGGCCGGGTAGTGGATGAGCAGGTCGGTCCTGTTGCTCGTGGCGAACGTCTTCAGTTTCGCGAGGCCCGCGGTGTCGGCGGCAGGGAAATAGTTGGCCGGGAAGACGATCAGGCGCAGCTTCTTTCCGGAAGATTCGGCCTGGGCCCCGGCCTTGGTCGCGGCGTCGAGGGCGGCCTGCCACGGTGTCGTACTGGGGCCGGGGTCGACAGCTGCGGCGGTGAAGGTGGCCGGCGCGGGCTGCTGGAACTGCCTCTGTGTGTACGGCTCCAGGGTGTCTTGGCCCATCAGGGAGTACATCGCGGGTTTGCGCTCCACCGGGAAGGTCCGGGACCTGCGCACGGGGAGCTCGCCGTAGCCGATCTGATCGGACTGGCCGCTCACGTCCGCGAGAACCTTGCCGTCATGGGTCATGATGACGCTGCGCGACCCGAAGTCGAAATCATAGGGGAACGGCGACGGCACGGTGAAGGTGTTCTGCGTGAACGCCTCCGGCTTGGCTCCCTTGGTGCCCTTGCCCCAGCGGTTCGCGACAATCATGGCGAAGTCGTTCTCGAAGGTCCGGACGCGCACGAAGTCGGTGTCGATCCCGACGTTGGCGGGCGCGATCAGGATGTCCGCCCCCTGTACCGCGGCCGCTCTGGGGAACTGGGAGTTGAACATGTCGGAGCAGATGACCAGCGCCATCTTTCCGTATTCGGTGTCGAAGGTCGGGATCGGTTCGAAGCTCGATGCGTTGTACGAGGATTCGATCAGGTGGTTGCGCTTGTGATAGACGCCGCGGATTGTGCCGTCCGGGCCAAGGAGCACGGCCGAGTTGTAGTACCGGTTCGTGTCCGGCTCATACACGGGCATGCCGAACGCGATGTAGGCGCGGTGCCGTTTGGCGACGGCGCCGAGTGCGTCGGTGGACTTCCCGGGGATCTGTTCCGCGGCCTGTGACATCTCCGCACGGCTGAAGAAGGAGTAGCCGCTGGTGGCCATCTCCGGCAGCACGATGAGCTTGGCGCCCTTGCCGGCTGCCTGGTCGGCGAGCGCGACCAGCTTGGCGCGGTTGTTGTCCACCTTCCCCTCTTCCGGGGCGAAGTGAATCGTCGCGGTCTTGAGGGACTTGGGCGCCGGTGTGGCGTTCGCCGCGGCGGCACTCGTGGGCTCGTGTCCCGGCAGCAGAGGAATCAGCCCGGCCAGAATGGCCGCCACCACGACCGACCGAAGCCGGCGGCGACGGAATAACGTGATCCGCTTCAAGGGTTCTTCCCCTCTCATAGGGCGGGTGCCTTCTTCGAGTGCCGCAGAGCGGCGCTCAGGAAATTGAGCGGGATTTCCGGGTGCGTGCCGAAGTGGAGGTGCAGGTAGCCGGCCGCTACGTTGTCGAGGAGGAACCCGGCACGGCGGCGTTCACCCGTGCTCGTCGTCACCTCGTACAGATTCGGCTCGATGTCGGCAGTGGTGATTCGGGACTGGTGGAACTCCTGGCCGCGGACTCGCTGACCTGCCTCGCCGAGCGGGGACGGCGCCTGTGTCCGCACTTCGACGTAATGGATGGAGAGGTACTGCCGGTCCATCGTCACGTCGATCGGGAGGATACCGGTCATGGTCGCGCGTTGTCCGTCGAAGTCGGTGAGTGACCGGGCGAGGTACATCATGCCGCCGCACTCCGCGTAGACCGGCATTCCCTGCCCGGCGCGCGCCCGCAGCTCCTGGGCCAGTGAGCGATTGGCGGCCAGCTCGGCGAGGAAACTCTCCGGGTAGCCACCTCCGAGGTACACCGCGTCCACCTCGTCCGGCAGCCGCGGATCGGCGGTGGGCCGAAACGGTACCAACGTGAATCCGGCGTCCTCCAGCGCGTTCAGATTCTCCTCGTAGTAGAAACAGAACGCGTCGTCACGGGCCACCGCCAGACGTGCGCGGGGCGCACCGGGGCCGGTTCGGCGGGGCGGCTGGTGTTCGGATGGTTCGGCGGAGTGGGGAAGTTGGGTACGGGTGACGGCCAGCAGCCCGTCCAGATTCACCGTGCGGCCGGAATCGGCTTGCGCGCGGGCACGTTCCGCGACGCCGGCCGGGTTTTCCTCAACCGTGGTCAGCCCGAGATGCCGCTCGTCGACACGCAGATGTTCGCTGCGCTCGACCCAGCCGGCCACGAGCTCTCGTAGATGGTCCGGCAGCGCGGCGAGCACCATCTCGGCGTGGGTGCGGCTGCCGACCTGGTTCAGAACGCATGCCGCGATCCGGACCTCGGGGTCGAAGGCCATCAGGCCGCCGAGGACGGCTCCGGACGTGCGCGTCATTCCCCATACGTCCATGACGACCACGACGGGCAGGCCGAGGAGTTTGGCGATGTGCGCCGCGCTTCCCTTTTCCGTGCCGTTCTCCCCGTCGTACAGCCCGCCCATGGCCTCGATCACGCACACATCCGCATCCGCGGACCAGCGGCTGAAGGAGCGGCGCACCCCCTCGGCCCCCATCATCCACAGGTCCAGATTGATCGACGGGCGTCCGGTGATCTCCCGGTGATATCCGGGGTCGATGAAATCAGGGCCGATCTTGAAGGCTTGCACCTTCAGCCCGCGTTCTCGCAAGAGGCGCAGCAGAATGGCCGTAACGGTCGTCTTGCCGGCGCTGCTGTGCGTCGCAGCGACAACGAATGCGGGCCGTGACCGCGGTGCGGGTTCGGCGCTGGCCGTGTTCTTCACTGCTGCCCCTCCAGAACGAGCCGGATCTCCAGTGCAGTGACGCAGAGTACCGCCAGGCTCCGGAAGGGCACTGCCGTGCGGCGGGCTACGTACACTCCGCCTTCGGACCAGGGCATCTGAGCACTAGGAGTGTGGTTCGGGGTGGTTGGTGACGCGGCTGGGCACCTGGGCACCTGGGCACCTGGGCACCTGGGAGAGCATCAGGAGCCCGCGGATTTTCCCGTACCTTGCAGCGGGCCACACCAGGCAGACGGAAGGCACGATCGATGAACCGCAGCGTCAGACCCATCAGCTACCGCCTGGCCACGGCAGCCACCGCGGCAGCCCTCGCGCTGGTCGCCGCAGTGCCCGCGCACGCCGCTGACTTCCGCTACTGGTCGCTGCGGCACGGCGACAACGGCACCTGGCGTACCACCGCCGAGGGCCCGGGTACGTACCGCCCGGCCGACGGCGCCGTGGAAGGGTTGCGCTTCGCCGTCTTCCAGGCGGACACGAAGGGATCCGTCGTCCCCCGTGCTCCCGCCGACTTCGAGGCGGTCTGCGCTTCCACCCCGGCGAAGACCGGCGCCAAGCGGGTCGCCCTGGTCCTGGACTTCGGCACAGCGCAGGACGCACCGTCCGGTGAGACGCCCCCGGCGATACGTTCGCACTGCGTGCAGTTGCCGCCGCAAGCCACCACCGCGGAGGCGCTGGCCAAGGCCGCACCGCCGCTGCGGTATGGGGCTTCGGGGCTGCTGTGCGCCATCGCGGGCTATCCGCAGCGCGGCTGCGCGGAAGCGGTGGCCGACAGCTCCGAACGCGCGAGTGGCAGCAACAGCCCTGACAGGGACAGCGGTTCAGGTGGCGGGGCGTCCGTGGGGCTGCTGCTCGGGGGCGGCATCGTCGCCGCTCTGGTCGGCGCGGCCGTGTGGCAGGCCCGGCGCCGGCGCGACGCCTCGTAAGCGCATCGCGGCCGACGCTCGGGCCTGCCCTGAGCACTTCCTTCATTGAGCGCGAAGCCCGGTGCCACCTCACCGCACCCAAGACTGACGTTCAAATGTCTGACCTTTGAATGTATGCTGCCTTCATGAAGCGCATCAGTACACCGCGGCGGACCGCCAGCCTGTCCTCGCAGCTCGTGGACAGCCTCCGCTCGCACATCGAAGCAGGTGGATGGCCGGTGGGGACGCGTATCCCGCCGGAACAGGCCCTCATCGAGGAGCTCGGGGTCGGACGCAGCACGCTGCGGGAGGCGCTCGGCGCGCTCGTGCACCTGGGACTGCTGGAAGCCCGGGTCGGGGACGGCACGTACGTCCGCGCGTCGAGTGAGCTCCAGTCGGTCATGGTCCGGCGGGCGAGCTCCGCGCAGCGGGACAACGTTCTCGAACTGCGTACCGTTCTTGAGGAGTACGCCTCGGGGGCCGCCGCCCTGCGTCGCAGCGAGGACCAACTGTGTCAGCTGAGAGAGCTGCTGGCCGACGCCGACGCGGCGTGCGCCGGTGCGGACAGGTCCGCGGCCGAGAGCGTCGACGCGCTGTTCCACCGGGCCGTCGTCCGGGCGAGCGGAAACGACCTGCTGATCGAGGTGTACGACTACCTCGGCACGGCTCTCACCTCCTCCCTGGGCGGCCTGCCCTGGGATGCCGCCGGCGCCGAGGAGCATGCCGGTCTGCACCGGCGGCTCGTCGACGCGATCGAGGCGCGGGACGAAAGTGGTGCCCGCGACGCGGCGGCTGCGATCGTCCAGCTCACCCGGGAGCACGAGACCGAGGCGCCACGAGCGGCGGAGGCGCAGTGAGTCCGCGGTTATCTGCGGCACCGGCACCTCGGGCATCCCGCCGGCGCCCCGCCTCAAGTCCGCCGGCTGCCGGCCCCACCCGTCCTGCCGTGTCGATCGGGCCCGTCCTCGCGATCTGCCTCGTAGCGGCGAACCTGCGCACCGGTCTCACCGGTGTCGGTACGCTGCTGCCGGCCATCGAGCACGGCAGCGGCCTGACGTCGAGCTGGGGTGGGACCGCTGGTGGGCCGGGCCTCTCACCGGTTCGGCACAGCACGCCTGCTGGTGGTGGCCCTCGGCGCGCTGACCGCCGGAACCGTCGTCCGGTCGCTGCCTTCCGTGATCTGTCTGTTCGCCGGAACCGTGATCCTTTCTGCTGCCATCGCGTTCGGCAATGTGCTGCTGCCCGCTCTGATCAGGCGGAGCGTGCCCGCACACCGTGTTCAGGGCATCAGCGCTCTCTACGTCACCGTCATGGGCGTCACGGCCGCGGTCTCCTCCGGGATCTCCGCGCCGCTTTCCCACACCTTGCCGGGCTCCTGGCACACCGCCCTCGCCTGGGGCATCGCCTTCACCATCGCGGCGTTTCTCGCCTGGCTGCCCCGGATGCGGGGTGACAGGCCCCAGGCCGCCACCGGCGTGACCCGCAGTCCGGTCCCCTGGCGGTCGCGACTGGCCTGGCAGGTCAGCATCTTCATGGGCCTGCAGTCCCTGGCCTTCTACACCGCCGTAGCGTGGCTGCCCAGCATTCTGATCCAGCGTGGCACGACCGGCACCGCGGCCGGATGGATGCTCTTCTACTACCAGCTGACCGGCCTGGCAGCCAGCAGCTTCCTGCCCCTGCTCACCCGGGGACGCCACGACCAACGGTGGACTGCGGCCGGGGCCTCGGTCCTGGTGGCCGGTGGTTTCGCCGTGCTGGTGTCCGCCCCCGCGCTGTCCGTCCTGGCGTGCACTCTGCTCGGGGCGGGCGCCGGCGCGTGCCTCGTCCTCGCGCTGACCTTCCAGACCGAACGCGCCGGAAGCTCCGGCGAAGCTGCCGCGCTGGCGGGCATGGCGCAGTCCATCGGCTACCTCGTAGCGGCGGCCGGCCCCCTCTTGCTCGGCATCCTGCATGACACCACGGGCAGCTGGACACTTCCGCTCGCGGTCCTGGTCGCCCTCAGCGTCGCCATGGCAGGTGCCGGTTACGGCGCGGGGCGAGATCGCCAAGTGCGCTCTTCCGCCTGCTGACACACGTGTGCTGCCGGGGCGGAAGCCGTCCCGCCGCCCCACGCCGTCCCACCCCCTGCCTTTCCTTGCCTCCCCCTGCCCGAAAAGTGCAGTTCCTTCCGGATGAACGGGCCTTCGAGGCCACAGAGGAGACCACTCGTGTCCGACCCACAGCGCTCCACCGACGAGTTCAGCGCACGTACCGCCCAGCGCAGCGCTCACCTGTACGCGACAGACCCGCAGTTCCGCGATGCCGCACCCCTGGACGCCGTCACCGAGGCGATCCGGCGGCCGGACCTGCCGCTCGCCGGCCTCGTGGCGACGGTGATGGAGGGGTACGCGGACCGCCCCGCCCTGGGCGAGCGTGCCACGGAGCCGGTCACCGACCCGGATACCGGCCGCACCACGCTGCGCCTGCTGGAGCGGTTCGACACGATGACCTACGGTGAGCTGTGGGAACGTGTCTGCGCGGTGGCCTCCGAGTGGCGGCACCACCCCCAACACCCCGTGGACCAGGGCGGCTTCGTCGCGATTCTCGCTCCCACCAGCGCCGAGTACACCATGGTGGATCTGGCCTGCGTCCGCTCCGGTGCGGTGAGCGTTCCGCTCCAGGCCGGTGCTTCGGCGGAGCAGCTGGCCCCCATCGTCGCGCAGACCGGACCGCGCCTGCTCGCGGTGGACGTGGCGCAACTCGATGTCGCGGTCCAGGTCGCGGCGGATGCCCCGGCGCTGGGCAGGATCGTCGTCCTCGGCCATCGTCCCGAGATCACCGCTCACCGGAAGCGGCTGGACTCCGCGCGCGGCCACCTCGCGGCGCAGGGGCGAGGCGTCACCCTGGACACGCTGGCGTCGGTCATCGAGCGGGGCAGGGCTCTGCCACCGGCTCCCCGGAGCCCCGAGGGGGCGACGGCCGACGCGCTCAGCGCGCTGATCTACACCTCGGGGAGTACGGGCACCCCGAAGGGCGCCATGTACACCGAGCGTCTTGTACGGCAGTTCTGGGTCGACTTCATACCCGGCCAGGAGGTACGGCCGTCCATCGTGCTCAACTATCTGCCCCTGAGCCACATGATGGGGCGGGGCGTGCTGTTCGGCACGCTCGCCAAGGGCGGCATCGCCTACTTCGTGGCGTCGAGCGACCTGTCGACCCTTTTCGAGGACCTCTCCCTGGTCCGCCCCACCGAGTTCATCATGGTGCCCCGCATCTCCGACATGCTCTTCCAGCGCTACCAGAGCGAGCTGACCCGCCGGAACGACGTGGCGGCGGGGAGCGATGCGGCCGCGCGGGCGGACCGGGTGAAGGAGGAGCTGCGGGAGAAGGTTCTGGGAGGCCGCCTGCTGTGGGCCGTCAGCGCCTCGGCCCCGCTGAGCGCGGAGATGACGGCGTTCGTCGAGAGCTGCCTGCACATCAGGATGCTCGACGGTTACGGATCGACGGAAGCCGGGATCGTCTCACTCGACGGCCGGGTGGTGCGTCCGCCGGTGACCGATTACAAGCTGGCGGATGTGCCCGAGCTGGGGTACTTCCGTACCGACTCGCCGCGCCCCAGGGGCGAGCTGCTGGTCAGGTCCGACCGGCTCGTCCCCGGCTACTTCCAGCGGCCGGATGCCACCGCCCAGGCCTTCGACGAGGACGGTTTCTACCGCACGGGCGACATCATGGCCCGCGTCGGCCCCGACGAGCTGGTGTACGTCGACCGCCGGTCCCACGTACTCAAGCTGTCCCAGGGCGAGTTCGTGGCCACATCCCGCTTGGAAGCCCTCTTCACCGGCAGTCCGGTCATCCGGCAGGTCTTCGTCTACGGCAACAGTGCCCGCGCCTATCTGCTGGCGGTCATCGTGCCCACTCAAGACGCGCTCGACCGCGCCGGCGAGGATGTCCAGCGTCTCAGGTCGACCCTGCACGAGTCCCTGCGGCAGCTCGCCACCGAGGCGGGTCTCAACGCGTACGAGATTCCGCGGGACTTCCTCATCGAGACCGAGCCGTTCAGCCAGCAGAACGGGTTGCTCTCCGGAATACGCAAGCTGCTGCGCCCTGCGCTGGCGAAGCACTACGGCGAGCGCCTCGAAGCGCTGTACACCGAGCTGACCGAGCGCGAGACCGACGAACTCCAGGCACTGCGCCGGACCGGCCCGTCCCGGCCGGTACCGGAAACCGTGCTCCGGGCCGCCCGAGCGCTTCTCGGACGCCAACAGGGCGACGTGAAGCCCGGCACACGCTTCCTCGACCTGGGCGGTGACAGCCTCTCGGCCCTGTCGTTCGCCCAGCTGCTGAAGGAGATCTTTCATGTCGACGTCCCTGTCAACGTCGTCCTGAACCCGGTCAACACACTCCAGCAGGTGGCCGATCACATCGAGAACACCCTCGCGTCGGGACACCGGCGTCCGACCGCCGACGGCGTCCACGGCCCCGGCGCGACGCGGCTCGTGGCGGGCGACCTGACGCTGGACGCGTTCCTCGACACGGAGACCATGACGAAGACCGGCAGGCCGGCCGGCCCCCTGCCCGAGGCGCGGACCGTCCTGCTGACCGGCGCCAACGGCTACCTGGGCCGCTTCCTGTGCCTCGAATGGCTGGAGCGCGTCGCGGAGCGCGGTGGCACGCTGGTGTGCGTGGTCCGCGGCGGCACCGACGAGCTGGCCCGGGCGCGGCTCGACGCGGCCTTCGACAGCGGCGACCCGGAACTCCTCCGCCACTACCGCCACCTGGCCGCCGAGCACCTGGAAGTGGTCGCCGGCGACATCGGGGAAGCCGGCCTCGGGCTCGACGAGGCGACCTGGCAGCGGCTGGCCGACACCGTGGACCTGATCGTTCACCCGGCGGCGCTCGTCAACCATGTCCTGCCGTACGACCAGATGTTCGGCCCCAACGTGCTGGGTACGGCCGAACTGATCCGGCTCGCGGTCACCTCCCGGATCAAGCAGTTCAGCTTCCTGTCGACGGTCGCCGTCGTCTTCGGGTCCGAGGCCGCGGCCGACGAGGCGGCGGACATCCGCACGGCCTGCGCGGGGCGCGACCTCGACAGCGGTTACGCGAACGGCTACGCGGCCGGCAAGTGGGCGGGCGAGGTGCTGCTGCGCGAGGCGCACGCCACCTTCGGCCTGCCGGTCGCCGTGTTCCGCTCGAACCTGATCCTCGCCCACCCGCGCTACCGGGGCCAGCTGAACATCCCGGACGTGTTCACACGCCTCTTGCTGAGCGTGCTGGCGACAGGAATCGCCCCGGGCAGTTTCTACGCTCGGGGCGCCACTGACGGCAGCGCGCACTACGACGCGCTCCCCGTGGACTTCACCGCGCAGGCCATCGCCTCACTGGGCGACGGCACACGGGAAGGCTACCGGACCTTCAATGTCGTCAATCCGCACGAGGACGGCGTCTCACTCGACACGTTCGTCGACTGGCTGGTGGCGGCCGGGCACCCGCTGACGCGCATCCAGGATTACGACGAGTGGCTCGACCGCTTCGAGGGTGCCCTGCGTGCGCTGCCCGACCGCCAGAGGCAGCACTCGCTGCTCCCCCTGCTGCACGCCTTCGCGACGCCGGAGGAGCCCCTGCCCGGCTCCGCCCTGCCGGCGGAACAATTCCGCGCAGCGGTGCGGGCTGCTGCCCTCAACAAGGAGAACGACATTCCCCACCTGTCGCAGGCCCTGATCACCAAGTACGTGGTGGATCTTCGGTCGCAGGGCCTGCTCTGACCTGGCCCGCGCGGGCGTCCGCCGCGGCGGACGCCGCCGGGCAGCAGACGTCAGCGGTCCGGCGGCGCGGCGTTTCACGACCGGCGGTAGATCGTTGCCTCCTTGGCGGTCTGCTTGATGCCGTCGGCGCCATTGAAGAGACGCTGCCCCCAGGGGGTCAGTGACGTGGCGTCGAAGTGGTTGCTGAGGTCGAGGTGGGCGTCCTCGCCGCTGTTGCCGCTCCAGGACCAGCCGAGATATCCGATGTGTGCGGCTCGGGTCCGCGCCATGATGGTGTCTTCGTCGGTGTCACCGCTGGGGTGGTAGTGGCCGGGCTCCCCCACCACGAACGGCAGTTTCGCCCGGGTGAAGGTGTCGAGGTAGTTCTTGACCTTGTCGGCGGTGTTGTAGACCCCGTACATGTGCACCGAGAAGACGGTGTTGTGGTCGGGGTCGGCATCGAGCACCGAACGGGCCTGGCGCTGCATCGTTCCCGACCAGTCCTGGCCCCAGTTGGGGCCGTCGGCCATCAGGGCGTGGCGCAGAGCGGCCGCGCGCAGCCGGGCGATGGCGGCTTTGGTTTCCGCGCCCCACCGGCCGGTGTTGTTGTTGCCGTACGGCTCGTTGCCGAGATTGACCACGACATGGTTTTCCTGACCGCGCAGGGCGCTGCGGACGCTGATCCAGTAATCGGCGGCCCGGGCGAGGGAAACAGCTCCCGCCTGTTCGCCGTAACCGGTGGTGTCGTGGACTTCCAGTACGCAGATCAGCCGGTTCGCCTTGCAGCGGGAGACGACCGCGCGGACATCGGCGGTGTCATTCTTCGTCCAGCGGTCGCCACTGCTCAGCACCACGCGGACGCTGTTGGCCCCCAGACGTTTGATGTCGGACAGGGCCCGGGCGGTCCGGTCGGCGTGCCAGGCATGGGAGTGGTTGACGCCGCGGAAGACGAAATCGGCGCCGTTCTTCTCGACGAGCCGGCCGTCCTTCACGTGGAGACCGGCAGCGGCACGCGCGTGAGTCGGGGTGTCCGCGGCGGCGGACGGGGTCTGGGCCGGGGCCAGGAGGACGATGCTCACCGTGGCGGCGAGAGCGGACAGACGTGGACGCACGGCAACGCTTCCTTCATGACGACGAATGCGGGCAGGAAGCATTCGACAGCGTCGGCGTGGAGCGTCCCGCCGGATTTCGCCAAGTGCGCGGAGCGCGGCAACCCTTTCGGCAGTCGACGGCCGGGCGGCAGTTCGTCCACGTACGCGATTCTGCGCGCGCATCTCTCGCAGGGAGGCCAATCGGCACCGAATCGGATACCGGGCCATTTTCCTACCGCACGGCAGGACGCCGAGTGGGCGCGATATCGCGGGTACGGAAACAGGACGGCCTTCGCGATGCCACCCAAGCGGACACGCGCCGAAGCGGACACCCGCCCGCGCGGCATCGCGTACACGGCCCACGACCGGACGCGCCGGGAATGCATTCAGGCGTCGCGGCGCAGCACTTCCATGGGGACGTGGTCGGGGTGGGCCATGGACGAAGCGGATTCCCGCGGCTTCGGCGTTCCCGGTACCGGGCGCAGTTCCCAGCGGGACAGCAGGGTGGCGAGCGCGATGGTGGCCTCCGTCCAGCTGAATCCGTCGCCGATGCACCGCCGGTTGCCCGCTCCGAAGGGGACGACCGCTTGGCGCTGGACCGCGCCGCGCCGCTCGGGCAGCCACCGGTCGGGGTCGAAGGTGTCCGCTTCGTGGTAGTACTCCGGGTCGCGGTGCAGGGCGTAGAGGCTGAAGGCGATCTCGACGCCGGCGGGGACGCGGAAGCCGCAGAGTTCGATCGGCTCGGTCGTGCGCCGCATCAGGAGCACCACCCCGTGCAGGCGGATGACTTCGTCCAGCGTGCGCCGGATGCCGGCGAGGCGGGGTACGTCCTCGAAGGTGACGGGCCGGTCGCCCACCACCTCGCGGATCTCGGCGACCAGGCGCTTCTGGACGTCGGGATGCTCGGCGAGGTGGTGGAAGGTCCAGGTGAGCGTGGAGGCCGTGGTTTCCGTACCGGCGAACAGGATGGTGACCAGTTCGTCCCGGACCTCTTCGTCGGTGAGCGCCTCACCGGTGTCCGCGTCCTGGGCGGCGAGCAGTACGGACAGCAGGTCGGTCCCGCCGGGCCGGCCCGACCTGCGCGTGGTGGCGATGACCTCGTCGATGACCTGGCGCATGCTCGCCGTGGCGTTGTCGAAGCGGCGCCAGATCGGCAGCTTGTCCAGGATCTTGGGGGACGCGGCCCTGAGCAGCATGCTCTTCAGGATGATCGGCAGGTTGCGGCGCACCGACTCGACGGCGGGCCGGCCGATGTCGGTGGAGAAGAGGGTCGCCGCGAGCGTCTCGATGGCGTACTCGCCCATGACCTGTTCCACGGCGATGTGCTGGCCGGGGGTCCAGGAGTCGGACAGCGCGCGGGCCCGGTCGCTCATGACCTCGGCGTAGCGAGCGATCTGTTTGGCGTGGAACATGGGCTGCACCAGGCGGCGGTGGCGGCGGTGGACCTCGCCGCCGGCCGTCGCGAGGCCGTTGCCGACCAGGGGGCGGACGCGGTCGAAGAGGCGGCCCTTCTCCAGGGACCGGCCGTGGGTGACCATGACGTCGGTGATCGCGGAGGCGCCGGAGACCACGTAGATCGGCATCGTGCCGATGTCGACCCGCACCAGGTCGCCGGTCGTCCGCAAGGACCGCAGGAAGTGCAGCGGATCGCGTTGCAACGGCAGGACGTGCCCCAGCAGCGGTATGCCGCCGGGAGCGCGGGGAACGTCCGTCAGGTCGAACACGGGGGTCCTTTCGCCGGGGCGATGCGCCAGCCCGCGTGCAGAGGCGATCCGGCGGAGTTGATTTTCGGCCTGCTTCGGACTGTTCCGAACGGTGGCAGCAGGCCGAGGCCAAATGATCACTCCCCGTCGTACCGGCCGTCAACAGGGCGTCCGGCGCACCCCCGGGAGGGTGCGCCGGAGCCAGGGCGGCGGCGCGCCCTATCCGCGGCGGCCGGAAACCGGCTGCCGGGCGGTCCCGGCGGCCGGGTCGGTGGCCGTCGCCGCGGCCGGCTGCGCGCCCGTCGCCTGCCCGCGCGGGGCGTCGATCTGCTTCGGCTGGAACATCACCGGCAGGGTCGCCGGCCGTTGCGTCAGCCACGCGGCCTCGATGGTCAGTTCCTCCTTGGGCACCGCGAGGCTGACGTCGGGCAGCAGGCTGAGCAGCGTGTCGATGCCGGTCTCCGCGATGGCCCGGCCGATGTCCGCGCCCGGGCACTGGTGCGGGCCGAAGCTGAACGCCAGGTGCGAGCGGTTGCCCCGCATCGGCTCGTCACTGGAGCGCACCTCGGGGTCGGCGTTGCCGGCCGCCGGGCAGAGCAGCAGCATGTCGCCTTCCCTGACCTGCTGTCCGCCGAGCCGGGTGTCGCCGGTGGCCCAGCGGCCGGGCACCGCCGCGATGGGCGGGGTGTCCCAGAGCACCTGGTCCAGCGCGTCGGGCAGGGTCATCTGACCGCCCGACAGGCTGCCGCGGAAACGGGGGTCGGTCAGCACCATGCGCAGGGTGTGGGCGAGCAGGTTGACCGTGCCCTGGTGGGCCGCCACCAGGATGAGCCGCAGATGCTCGATGATCTCGTCGTCGGTGAGCGCCGACGCATGGGCTATCAGCTGCGACGTCAGGTCGCGCCCCGGCCGCCGCTTCTTCGTCTCGACCAGGTCGCGCAGCGTCCGCGTCACCAGCTCGTTGCTGGCGGCGGCCGTCTCCGTACCCCGGACCAGGTCGAGGGCGGGCGCCACCAGGTCCGGCCCCTCGCCGGGCACCATCCCCAGCATCTGGGAGACCACCAGCATCGGCAGCGGCTCGGCGTAGTCGCGGACCAGGTCGGCCCGGCCGGTCCGGGCGAAGGCCGACACCAGTTCCCGGGTGTAGCGGGCGATGTACCGGCGCACGCCGTGCCGGTTGATCTGTTCGAGGCTGTCCGTGACCGCGCCGCGGAGCCTGAGGAGCTCCGCTCCGTCGGCGAACACGCACAGGGGCTGCCAGCCCACCATGGGGACCAGCGGCGAGTCGTCCGGGATCAGCCCCTGCCGCCATGCCGTCCAGCGCCGCGAGTCGCGGGAGAACCGTGAGGGGGTGCGCATCACTTCGAGGTTGTCCTGGTAGCCCAGGACCAGCCAGGCGGGTACGTCGCCGTGCAGCAGCACCGGCGCGACCGGGCCGTGCTCGCGGCGCAGCGTCTCGTACAGTTCCTGCGGATTGGCCTCCGCCTCGGCCCCGTACAGCCGGCGCACCTCGGGACTCATGCCGTGCGCCGGGCAGCCGGGGGGCGGCACCGGTACGGAGTTGCCGCGGGTAGCGTCCGGGCGAGGGGGGGTCACAGGGCCTCCGAAGCCGTTGTTGGGAAGAGCTGCCGCGGACGGGGGCCCGACGGCGTGCTCACGCGTCATCTCCGGGTCAGGTGCCGCGCAGCTGCCGCGGCTCAAGATCCCGAGCCAGACGCAGCATATCTCCGGCGCGGAGCTGCTTGAGATGGGGCCGAGGGTCCCCAGGGGCGTGAAGTCGGAGTACGGACGCCAGGGCTGACGGGGCGTCGGCCAGGTCCCTTACGGGGATTCCCGGACGGGCGCCGCCACGCAGCTGTCGTACGCGTATTACCCGGACGCGGGCTTTTCGGCCGGCTCCGGCTCCTCGCAGATGAAGGTGGCTCGCTGGAGAGGCGCGCCCTGCAATCCCCCATGGGCCTCGGTGATGACATGAGCGCGGGTCAGTTCCCCGCTGCGCGGGTCCCAGAACGGCCGTGGAATGGGGTCGATGACCATGTCGCCGTTCTTGGCGATCCAGCGCGGCGCCTCGCGGTAGGCGCGGCGCGTCCGGGAATGGCCGTTGATATCCCGCTCGATGGCCAGCACACGGCGGTCGGTGGGATGCCGGTGCAACGTCGCCGCGACCACCGCGAGGCACGGCATCAGCCAGAACTCGTGAAACGCTTCGAGGTCGTTTCCCCCCAGAATCCGGGGTGCGTCAGGGTGGAACAGGATGTACCGCTGGGTGTTCCGGGTGGGATGCGCCGAGACATGGCGCCGAACGCCCCCGAAAACATCCCGGAACGAGGGGTTCGTGAGCACCACGTCCCAGGCCAGGTCGTAGACGACGGACGGATGGGCGAGGCCGTCGATCATCTTCTGGTACAGCATCTTCATGGGCGTGTGCGGCTGCGCGCTGGTACGGGTGGAGGGCGGCAGCTGCCCGGTCAGGACATAGAGATTCGCCTGGTTCTCGTCACTCATCCGCAGAGCGACGCCGAGACTCTCCACCTGCTGCGCATTGAGCTGCGACGGGTGCCGCAGCCAGTTGCGCAGCGTGCGGGGAGTCTTCCCGATCTTCTCGGCCAGGTCTTTGCGGGTGACGCCGAGGGTTTCCCGCGACTCCTCCAGGAGCCGTCTGACCATCTCGTCACGGTCCCGCCCGGCCTGGCCGTGGGCGTCGGTCATGGGGGCTCCTGCCGGGCTGGTGTTCCTGTGCGCGGGGTCAGGCTGCCCCAGCACGCCCGGGTGCTGTCAACGCGGAGTTCCGAAACACGTTACGAAGATCGTCGCGCGGACGTCCGGAGCCGCGGAGGTCAGAAGCCGTTGAAGAATCCGCACAGCCGGCTGATCCGGCCGCCCTCCAGCCACGCGACGTCGAAGCCGCTCACCACGGGCGCGCCACCCGTGGGGCCGACCTGCCACGCGAAGTGGACGGCGTCGTGGTGGGTCAGCACCGCGTCGAAGGTGAACAGCATTCCGGTGAAGTTCTCCCGCGCGGCGGCGAGGTAATCGCCGATGGCGACGGTGCCGTCCGCGACGATCGTCGGGTCGGTGTACGTGGCGTTCGGGGTGAAAACCTCGTCGACCACGGCGCGCCAAGTTTCCTCGTCCGATTCGTTCCACATCGCTATGTACTTTTCGACCAGCGCGGTCACGGCCTTTTTGTCCATGACGGCGGACTCTACCACCGGGCCTGTGGAACATATCGCCAACCTGGCCGCGCAGGGCGCCGGTTGGGTCCGGCATTACGCAATAACGCCATCCCCGCAGGGGAATACGAGCCGCACCGGCTCGATCCGCTCGCGAGGTCACGGCCACCGGATGCATCCAGTATCCCAGCGCCATAGCGGGCTTGTCACCCTGCTCCAGGTGGATCTTCCGGGACGATATGCGCTTTTAGGGTTGCGGACGACCCGCGCGACGCGCGCATCCCTCTGACCACTGGAGCAGGAATGGCATCCGGCATTGCCGCCGTGGCGGCTGAACTCGTGGAAATGGCCGCGGCAGATCACCAGGCCGGCCCGCAGGCGAACAGCGCGGATTTCGCGGAGCAGTTGGCGTGGCGCCGGCTGACCGCGCAGCATGCGGACCGTCTCAACGAGATGATGGACGAGTACGGTTGGCCCACGGCGGAACTGGTCGGCGAGGACGCGGCGCGGGCCGCCTGGCTGATCGCGCAGCACGCCGACCGGCAGCTCGATGTGCAGCGGCGCGCGCTCCGGCTGATGGAGCAGGCGGTGGCGGCAGACGCTGCCGACCCCCGCGAGCTGGCCTTTCTGCGGGATCGTACGCTCGTCAACGAGGGGCGGCCGCAGATCTACGGCACGCAGATCGCCGGGGGGCGGACGGTGCGCCCGTGCCGTGGCCCTGCGAGAGCCCTGAGCGCGTGGACGAGCGGCGGGCGGAGGCAGGCATCCCGCCGTTCGACGAGTACGTCGCCCGGTTCGCGGGGGCTCGACGCACCCGGAACGAGGCCGGCGGATCACGGCTCCGGCATGGAGCTTGCGGCGGGTCCGTACACCGTGGTGGTGTACGGACCCACCGTACTCGTCACTGCCGGACGGCCGGGGCTCGGTCAGGCGGGCCAGCCCCAGTGCTTGACGCGCTTGTAGCCGCCGCCGGGGCAGTACATGCTGATGCCGCGGTGGTCACCCTGCCAGGGGCCCGGGCCGTAGTTGAGCTGGCGGACGTGGGAGCCCTTCTTGCACTGGATGCTCGCCCCGTACCGGGCCGGTCCGTGGCCGTCGCACCAGACGTTCGCCGACGTGCCGGTCTTCCAGTTGGTGTGACACTTGATCTTCAGCGTGGCCCGGGCCGGGGCCGCTTCGCTCGCCACCGCCGGCAGGGCGGGGACGGCGACGGCCGCCGCCGTCGTCACGGCCAGCACCGCATGTCGTATACGCACCAGTTGTTCCCCCTGATTCGATGCGGCCCGCACCCGCGGCCGCCGGGGAGTCGGTTCCCGGCTCGGGCGGGGCTTTCGACGGAGAACCTACGGGCGGACGCGGGGAGTCGTCGTCCGGCACCGGGTTGAACTCTGCGGTACGACCAGCGCGGCAGGCGACGGGCGGGGTAAACCGTCGGAGTAAGGGCCGCTGAGGTGGAGGATGGCGAAGGCCGGTACGGGCGGGCCCGGAGCCGCCCGTACCGGCCCTTCAGTGCTTGAAGACGACCGTCGAGACGACGTAGACCACCGGGTGGCCCGGCTTGTCGAAGTTCACCGTGATGTTCTGGCTGGGGTGCGGGTCATCGGCCTTGATGGAGGTGCCGGCCCACTGGCCGCCGCTCGCCAGGTCCCAGCCGACCTTCGCCGCCTGTGTCCCGGTGATGGTGATCTCGCCGTTCTTGAGAGCGGCGCGGCTGGTGCCGGCCCACTTCAGGTAGTGGTCCAGGCCCCAGTTGTTGGTGCGGAACTGCACGTACAGGGAGCTGCGGTGCCAGGCGTTGGACTCGTAGTAGTAGACCGGCGTGGACCCGGCCGGGACCGGGACGTTGTAGATGCGCTGCTGCACCTTGGAGGGATAGTCGTTGTAGAGGCCGGTGGCGGCGGCCTCCTCCTCCTTGCTCTGGCCGCTGTCCCGGCTCTGCTCGGCGGAGATGACGATATAGCCCGCCGGGATGGCGATGAGGAGGAAGATGACCAGCGCGGTGAGCCAGCGGCGGCGTCTGCTCGCCACCCGGGGCCCGGCGGACGCGCCGGTCCGGATTCCGGGCGCCCCGGTCGGCGGCTCCGGCCGCTCCGGCGTCTCGCGAACGGTCTGCCGCGGTTCCTGCCGGGCCGGATCGTGTTCCTCGGTGATGGGCGGGTTGGCCGGCTCCGTCATCGCCGGCCCGATCGTTCGTAGCGCTCGTAACGTTCCACCCGCCGCCGGTTGGCACGCCGGAAGCGGCGGGCGACCAGGCGCGCCAGGTCGGCGGCGCCGACCATGCCGGCCTCGGGGCCCAGCTGGGCCTTGGCGATCCGGGCCTCGGGACGGTAGCCGCGGCCGGTCAGGGTGCGCCGGAAGGCGTCCCGGGCGGGGCCAATGAGCAGGTCGTCGGCGGCGCTGACGCCGCCGCCGATCACGAAGCAGGAGGGGTCCAGCGCGGCGGCCAGGTTGGCGATGCCGACGCCCAGCCACTGGCCGATGTCCTGGAGCAGTTCGACGCACATGGCGTCGCCCTCGCGGGCCAGCTCGGTGATGAGCGGTCCGGTGATGTCGGTGACGCGGCCGCCGACCCGGTCGATGATGTTGTACGCGACCGGGGAGTCGGCGGCGGCCAGCTCGCGGGCCTCGCGCACCAGGGCGTTGCCGGAGCTGTACTGCTCCCAGCAGCCGCGGTTGCCGCACGGGCAGCGGTGCCCGGCCGGCACCACCTGCATATGGCCGAATTCGCCGGCCACGCCGTACTTGCCGCGCTTGACGGCGCCGTCCTCCAGGATCGCGCCGCCGATGCCCGTACCGAGCGTGATCATGACGAGGTGGTCCTCGCCGCGGCCCGCGCCGAAGCGCCACTCGGCCCAGGCGGCCGTGTTGGCGTCGTTGTCGACCATGACGGGGACCGCGAGGCGGCCCGCCAGGCGGTCCCGCAGCGGCTCGTTGCGCCAGTTCAGGTGGGGTGCGAACAGGACGGTGCTGCGCTCGGCGTCGACCCAGCCGGCCGCGCCGATGCCCACCGCGTGCACGTCGTGCCGGTCGGAGAGGTCCAGCACCAGTTCGGTGATGACGTCCTCGACGACCTTGGGGCTCTTGGACTTGTCGGGGGTCTCGGTACGGACCTTCTCCAGGATCGTGCCGTCCGCGTCGACGACGCCGGCCATCACCTTCGTCCCGCCGATGTCGATGCCGACGGTCGGCACGCGGGGCGCGCTCAGGTGGGAGCGCCGCTCGCGGGTGCCCACCGTGCGCAGCACGGTCGCTCTGGCGGATCCTCGGTGCACCCGGTCCCGGTACGTGCTCATCGACCCACCTCTTCGCCGTTGCGGTGGCGGCGGCTGCGTGCTCGCAAGAGTCGTCTCGTCCCTGCGGGTGTCGGGAGGCCGGGGGCCTCGGCGTGCGTGGTCCGGTGTCGTGCTCGTCCGGTGCCGTACGGGTCCGGGCGCTGTCGGGGCGGGGCCCCGGGGCGCGCGGCGCCGTGCCGGCGGCGGTGACGTGCACGGTCCGGTGCGATTGTGCCCTAACAGCGGTATGCGGCGCATGGCGGCGCGGGCCCGCCGGAACCCGCGCCACCGCCCGTGGGCCGCCCTCGCTCAGTGCGTGGGGTGGCCGCCGAGGTGGCTCGGTTCGGGTGCGCGGGCCAGTTCGTGACTGAGCTGTTCCAGCTCGCTGCCGCCTGCCATCTGGCGCGTCAGCTCGTCCAGGCCGATCTCGGACCTGGTGTGGCGGCCGGCCATCGCGCCGCGCTTGAGGAGGACGAAACGGTTGCCCACGAGGTAGGCGTGGTGCGGGTTGTGGGTGATCAACACCACGCCGAGTCCGGCGTCCCGGGCGGCCGCGACGTACTTGAGCACCACGCCGGACTGCTTGACGCCGAGCGCCGCCGTCGGCTCGTCCAGGACCAGGACCTTCGCGCCGAAGTACACGGCGCGGGCGATGGCCACGCACTGCCGCTCGCCGCCGGAGAGGGTGCCGATGGGCTGGTCCACGTCGCGCAGGTCGATGCCCATGCGCAGCAGCTCGGCGCGGGTGGTCTCGCGCATCAGCTGCACGTCGAGGCGTTTGAAGGGGCCGGCGCCCTTGGTGGGCTCGGAGCCGAGGAAGAAGTTGCGCCAGACCGGCATCAGGGGGACGACGGCCAGGTCCTGGTAGACGGTGGCGATGCCGCGGTCCAGTGCCTCGCGCGGGGAGGAGAGCCGGGTCTCCTCCCCCTCGATCGCGAAGCGGCCGGCGTCGTGCTGGTGCAGCCCTGCGATGATCTTGATGAGGGTGGACTTGCCCGCGCCGTTGTCGCCGAGCACACAGGTGATCTCGCCCGCGTGCACCTCCAGCGAGACGCCTTCCAGGGCCTTGATGTTGCCGTAGAACTTGCTGACGTCCGCCAGCTCCACGAGGGGCGGGGCGTCCGTTGGGGCGCCCTCGTCCCCCCGGACGCCCTCACCCTGCGGCACCTCTGCGGTGTCCGTCTTCTCCGGCCTGTCCGGGGTGCTCATTTCGTCGCCTCCGCGCGCTTGCGGACCCATGCGTTCAGGAGCGTGGCCAGCAGCAGCATCGCCCCGAGGAAGAACTTGTACCAGTCCGGGTTCCACTGGGCGTACACGATGCCCTTGCTGGCCATGCCGAAGATGAAGGCGCCGACGGCGGCGCCGATCGCCGAGCCGTAGCCGCCGGTCATCAGGCAGCCGCCGACCGCGGCGGCGATGATGTAGAGGAATTCGTTGCCGACGCCGTCGCCGGACTGGATCGCGTCGTACGAGAACAGCAGGTGCTGCCCGGAGATCCAGGCCGCCAGTGCCACGCCCATGTACAGGCCGATCCGCGTCTTGGTGACCGGCACGCCGACCGCCCGCGCGGCGTCCGCGCCGCCGCCCACCGCGAAGATCCAGTTGCCGACGCGGGTGCGCAGCAGGATCCAGGTGGCGAGCGCGACCAGGCCGATCCACCACAGGATGGTGACCTGGATGTCCACGCCGCCGATGCTCAGGTGGGACGCGAAGAGCGCCCGGGCCGAGTCGAAGCCCTCCATGTCGGCGATGGACTTCGTCGAGACCGTGCCGCTGATCAGCTTGGTGAAGCCGAGATTGAGGCCTGTCAGCATGAAGAAGGTGCCCAGCGTGATGATGAAGCTGGGCAGCTTCGTCCGGGTCAGCAGGAAGCCGTTGAAGACCCCGATGGCCAGGGTGACCAGCAAGGACACCCCGATGCCCACCCAGATATTGGCGGTCATCCGGTAGCTGAACATCGACGAGACGAGCGCCGAGCTGACGACCATGACACCGGCCGACAGGTCGAACTCGCCGCCGATCATCAGCAGCGCCACCGGTACGGCCATGATGCCGATCGTCGACGACGCGTACAGCACGGTGGACAGGCTGGACGCCTGGAGGAACGTGTCGGCGGCGAAGGAGAAGAAGAGGAAGACCGCCACGGCGCCGACCACCGCGCCCAGCTCGGGCCGGCTCATCAGGCGGCGCGCCGGTGACCGGTGCACCAGCCGCTCGTCCGGGCCGCCGCCGGGTTGCGGTCCGCTGTCCCGTACGGGTGTCTCCGCGGTGCTCATCGGGTCCCCCGCTTCGTGTACTCCTGCAGGGCCGCCGCATCCTTCTTGGTGATCACCTGGGGGCCGGTGAAGACCGGCTTGCCACCACCGAGGACGTCGGCGTTGTACTTGTAGAGCCACAGCAGGTCGACCGCCTGGTAGCCCTGGAGGTACGGCTGCTGGTCGACGGCGAAGCCGAGCGAGCCGTCCTTGAGGCCGTCGGCGACCTTCGCGTTCAGGTCGAAGGTGTCGATCTCGGCGTCGCTGCCGGCCTGCTCCCTGGCCTTGACGGCGGTCGGCGCGAACGGCGCGCCCAGCGTCACCACGGAGTCGATGCCGGGGTCCGACTGGAGCTTGGCCTCGATGGTGGACTGGACGTCGGGCATGTTGGTGCCCTCCACGTACAGCTTCTGCATCTCGCCCTTGAAGGTCTTCTTCGCACCGTCGCAGCGCTGCTCGTGGCCGACGTTGCCCTGTTCGTGCAGGACGCACAGCGCCTTCTTGCGGCCCCGCTCGTTCAGCTCCTCGCCGACCGCCTCACCGGCCACCGTCTCGTCCTGGCCGACGTGGGTGAGGGCGCCGTACGCCTTGGACGCCTCGGCGCCCGAGTTCACGGTGATCACCGGGATGCCGGCCTTCTCGGCCCGGGCGACCACGTCCTTCATGGCGTCGGGCTTGGCCAGGGTGACGATCAACCCGTCGACCTTCTGGTCGATGTAGGACTGCACGAGCTGGCTCTGCCGCTGGGCTTCCTTGTCGTGCCCGTAGACGAATTTGATGTTGTCCTTGAGGGCGGCCTGCTGGGCGCCGTTCTGCACGATGTCCCAGAAGGTGTCGCCATCGCCCGAGTGGGTGACCATCGCGAAGGTCCACCTCGGGGTGTTGACGGCCGCCTTCCCGCCGGCGGTCTGGGCGGCGCGCGCTTCCTCGGCGCGCTTGCCGCCGGTGCTGCTGCACCCCGCCAGGGACGCGGCGAGCACCGCTGCCAGCACCGCGGTCACCGCGCGTACCCCTGTCCGAACCCTTGCCACGAGGTCGAGCCCTTCTCGTTGCTGTTGCTTCTGTCACTGTGCGCCTGGGGCGCTCTGCCGGGTTTGGGCCGAAAATGATCGGTCCCGGCCGCCCAAGTATCCGTTACGCCTGTTCCGCGTGGGGTCATCGGGTCCCGCGCCCGGTGTACTCCGCCAGCTTCGGTACGTCCTTGCCGGTGACGATCGCCGGGCCGGTCAGCACCGGTTTGCCGCCGCCGAGGACGTTCGCGTTGGCCCTGTGCAGCCACAGCAGGTCCACCGCCTCGTACCCCTGGAGGTAGGGCTGCTGGTCCACCGCGAAGTCGAGATCCTTCTTCTTCAGGAGCCCGACCACCGAGGGATTCAGGTCGAAGGTCCCGATCCGGGCCTTGCTGCCGGCCTCGTCGCGGGCCTTGCCGGCGATCGCGGCCATTGGCGCGCCGAGGGTGACGACGGAGTCGATGCCGGTGTCCGACTGGAGCCTGGCCTGGACGGAGGACTGGGAGGCGGGCGCGTTGGTCCCGTCGACGTTCAGGTCCTCCACCCGGCCGGAGAAGGTCGCGCGGACCCCGGCGCAGCGGTCCTCCAGGGAGACGTTGCCCTGTTCGTGCAGGACGCACAGGGCCTTGGTGGCGTGCCGCCGGTTCAGTTCCTCGCCGACGGCGCGGCCCGCCACGGTCTCGTCCTGGCCGATGTGGGTCAGGGCGCCGTACGCGGCCGAGAACCGCCCGCCGGAGTTGATCGTGATCACCGGTATGCCCCGGGCGACGGCCTTGCGGACGACGGCCGCCAGCGCCTGCGGCTTGGCGAGGGTGACGATCAGCCCGTCCACCTTCTGGTCGATGTAGGACTGCACCAGCTCGGCCTGCCTGCCGCCCTCCTTGTCGTTGGCGTACAGGAATTTCACATTGTCCTTGGCGGCGGCCTGCTCGGCGCCGTTCTGCACGATGTCCCAGAAGGCGTCGCCCTCGCCGGCGTGGCTGACCATGCCGATCGTCATACGGGGCGTGTCGACCGACCGGCCACCGGCCCCGCCGCCCGGTTTGTCCTCGGCCCCCTTGCCGCCGGAGCCGCTGCACCCGGCGACGAGGGCGAGAGCGGCGACGGCCGCGGCGGACACCGGAAGCCGGGCGCGGCGGCCCCCGGCGGTACGCGGCTCGGCGTGACGGGCTCCGTGCACGGTACGCATCATGGAACCGCCCTCTCTCCCGTGCCGCCCGATGGCGGCTGGAGGAGTTCTAGCGGCGGGCGCCGAGCCCCGTCAATGGTTTGTCAGAACATTCTTACCCGGGCGGCCGGACCTCCGTCGCGCGGCATCGCCCGCTCAGGGCCGTACGAGCAGCTGGAACTCGAAGGCGTACCGCGAGGCCCGGTAGACGTGCGAGCCGAATTCGACCGCGCGGCCCGTGTCGTCGAAGGTCGTACGCTGCATCGTCAGCAGCGGGGCCCCCTCGGGCTCGCCGAGCCGCTCACCCTCCTCGACCGTCGCGGCCCGTGCGCCGACGGCCTGGCGGGCGCTGTGCAGGGTGATGCCGGCCGCCCGCATCAGGCGGTACAGCCCGGTCTCCTCCAGCTGCTCGGTACCGAGACCGAGCAGTCCGGCGGGCAGGTGGTTGCGCAGGTGGGCGACGGGCTCGCCGTGCGCGAACCGCAGCCGCTCGACGAGCGCGACCTCGGCGCCCTCCGCGACCCCGAGCGCGGCGGCGACCTCGGCGGTGGCCTCGGTGGTGGTGTTGAGGAGCACCCGGGTGGCGGGCTTCTGGCCGGCGGCCTCCAGGTCGTCGTAGAGGCTGCTCAGCTCCAGCGGACGCTTGACCTGGCTGTGCACGACCTGGGTGCCGATGCCGCGGCGCCGCACCAGCAGTCCCTTGTCGACCAGCGACTGGATGGCCTGGCGGACGGTCGGCCGGGACAGCCCGAGGCGTCCGGCCAGCTCGATCTCGTTGCCGAGCAGGCTGCCCGGGGCCAGCCTGCCGGTCTCGATCGCCGCCTCCAGCTGCTGGGACAGCTGGAAGTACAGCGGGACCGGACTGCTCCGGTCCACGCTGAACTGAACGGGGCTCTCGGCACCCTTGGAGTCGGTTTCGCGTTTCCCCACGGCTGGGAGCGTATCCGGCCGGGATGATGACGGGAAGTCCGGAGGTCACATTGTCCGGACAATCACGCCCGGATTGGTACGTACCAACCTAGTACCAATCACGTACCAACCGTTCCCGTAACCGGTCCCGCTCCCGGCTCCACCCCCGGCAGCGGCTCCACGCCCCTCCCTCACTTCCCCATCCACGCCTCCTCGTACTTCTTGTACGTGCCGTCGTGCGTGGCCAGGTGGACCCACTGGTCGACGTACTCCTTGAACTGGAGGTCGGAGCGCGGTACGGCGTACGCCTTCTCGGAGAAGGTGAAGGGCCGGCCGGGGTGGACCGCGCACAGTTCGGGGTGGATCTTGGACTGGTAGCGGGTCTCGCTCGCGTCGGTCATCATCACGTCCGCGCGGCCCGCGATGATCTCGTCGAAGATGGTGGTGTTGTCGGGGTGCGGCGTGATGGCCGCGCGCTTGATGACGGACCGGGTGAACTGCTCGTTGGTGCCACCGGGGTTGACGATCACCGTGGTGCCCGGCCGGTCGATCTGCTCCAGCGTCCGGTACTCGTCCTGGTCCGCGCAGCGGACGATGGGCGTCTTGCCGTCGGTACGGGTGGGCTCACTGAAAGCCGCCTTGCGGGCGCGCGGAAGGGTGACCGATACGCCGCCCATGGCGATATCGCAGCGCCCCGCCGCCAGGTCGTCGACGATTCTCGCCCAGGTCGTGGGCACGAACGACGGCTTGGCGTCCAGGCTCCGGGCGAGGTCGCGGGCCATCGAGATGTCCACGCCGCGGTACGCGCCCGACGCGGGGTCGCGGTGGGTGAAGGGACGGTAGTCACCGGTGGTGCAGACCCGCAGGACACCGCGGCGGGGCACGGCGTCGAGGAGGGAGGCGGAGCGCGTCGAAGTGTTCGGGGCGGTGGACGGCCGGTCCGACCCGGTGGCCGATGCCGCCGGGACGGTCGTCGGTGCGGCGGCGGTGAGGGCGAGGGCGCAGGTCAGGGCGGAGAGTGCGGCGGCGCGGCGCATGGGGCGGCTCCTGTACGCGCGAGGGGTGGGCGAACCGGGCCGTCAGCGTCGCAGAGGGCGGGACGGGAGTGAAGGGCGTGACCGGCTGGTGGGACGGCTCACGGGCCGTCAGCCGGCGAACTGCTCCTCGTCCAGCAGCGATCGGCACGAATGACACCGACTGCTCGGGCCAGGCTTCAGTCGCCTCAAGCGGAGCAGTGGGGGCGGCCGCCGTGCCCGAGAGCTACCGGTCGAGCATCTCGCGGCGCTGAGCGGTCTGCTGCTCCTGGCGGGCGAGTTCGTCGCGGACCTGCCGGACGCGGGCCAGGAGTTGTGTGCACTTGCCGGGGGGGTGCCTCTATGTCTTTCGTCAAGCGAGGCGTGGGGTTCGGGGTTCGTAGAGGGTGCTGTCGCGGAGCATGGCGAACAGCACGCTGATGCGGTGGCGGGCCAGGCGGAGTAGTGCCTGGGTGTGGGTTTTTCCGCGGGCTCGGC